>NZ_JAMXXM010000006.1:0-112632 GCF_024129715.1 Acinetobacter lwoffii | reverse complement strand
CCCTTCCCGAACTCAGAAGTGAAACCTCTTAGCGCTGATGGTAGTGTGGGGTTACCCATGTGAGAGTAAGTCATCGCCAGCTCATTATTCCAAAATCCCCCTCCGCTAAGGCAGAGGGGGATTTTTTTATGCGCAAATTTAAGTATTTAAACAATTATTAGTCGCGAAAGACTAGAAATTTAAAATCCAATTTGTATGTTTTTTAGTAAATCTGTGTTATAAAAAATAAAACGGCATAAAAATTGCTTATAAAACGGGATTTTCTATTAAGGGGGTAACAATGAGATTATCAGTGGGCATAAAAATTGCGAACTCGCTGTCATTAACTCCACAATTACAGCAAGCAATTCGGCTATTACAACTTTCAAGTCTGGAATTGGAACAAGAAGTTCAGTTGCAACTTGATAGTAATCCTCTATTAGAAAAAGTTGAAGAGCAAATTACCCTTGAAAGCTTATCGACAATTGAATCAAATAATGAAAATCACGATCTAACCAATGAACTTAATGCCGATCATCTGCCTGATGACTTACCTGTAGATACCGATTGGGATGATGTTTATACCCATCAACCTACAAGTCTGGGGGCAGCCGAGTTCGAAGAGCGTGAAGATAATCGTCAAGGACATCAGAGCCTGCAAGAATATATGCTAGAACAAATTAATCTGTTGAATTTTTCACAGGTTGATAAATTAATCGCTTATTGCATCGTGGATTCTTTAGACGACAAAGGTTTTTTAGATGCAGAGTTGAGTGAAATTACTGCATCGGTACAACATTTACTCTCTTCTATAGGGTCTGAAGAAGAAATTGAAGATGATGAGGTTGCCGTTGTATTAAAGCATATCCAGCGTTTGGATCCGGTAGGTGTAGGTTCTAGAAGCTTGGCAGAATGCCTATTGGTTCAACTTGATAATTTACCTGCGTCAACCCCTTGCCGAAATGATGCGATCAAACTTCTGCAACATTATGAATTGTTGATTACCAATGAGCTTCCTAAGCTGATCAAACAGACTGGCTTAAATCCAGAACAGTTGCGCTGTGCTGTAGATTTGCTAAAAACCTTAAAACCGCATCCAGGTCTGGAATTTGAAAACAAGGAATCGGATTATCAGGTGCCAGATGTTGTGGTGATGAAAAAGAATAACTGCTGGCAAGTCAATTTAAACTCGGATGTACTGCCAAAGTTACGCGTCAATTCTTTTTATGCCAAAATGATTCGTCGTGCAGATCAAAGCGATGATAATCAGTACCTGCGTAATCAGATGCTGGAAGCGAAGAACTTTATCAAAAGTATCGATGAACGGCATAAAACATTATTGAAAGTCGCGACTTGTATTGTAGAACATCAAAAAATGTTCTTGGAAATTGGGGCGGAAGGCATGAAACCTCTGGTTTTAAGAGATATTGCCGAAGAAGTCGAATTGCATGAATCTACAGTTTCTCGTGTAACCACCAATAAATATATGCTGACCCCACGTGGATTGTTCGAGTTGAAATATTTCTTCTCGAGTCATGTCGGGACTACTTCAGGTGGTGAAGCATCTTCTACTGCTATTCGTGCCAAAATCAAAAAACTGATTTCCGAAGAAAATGCCCGTAAGCCTCTGTCTGATAATGCAATTGCCAATATGTTAAAAGATGAAGGCATTGATGTGGCACGACGTACGGTGGCGAAATATCGTGAATCGTTACATATTTCTTCATCTTCTGAGCGAAAAGTCTTGATCTAAAATTTGAAATCTGGCTATTCTAGAGATTCATTATGACAACATAATGAATCTTTTTTCTTTTGAGGATCAGTAAGATTGATTTGATTCAGGACTTAAAATACGGATATTTTATTTATAAGTTACTGTATTTAAATTATTTTATATTGAGACTCTTCTAATCCTAACGAAGGTGAGGGATAGAACTATGCAAATAACAATTCGTGGACATCATTTATCGATTACGCCAGCTATTGAAGAAAGTATAAAAACCAAGTTTTCACAGATGACGAAGCACCTAGATCAGGTGAATAGTATGCAAGTGAAACTCTCGAAAGATCATCAAATTGATAAACGCTCTAGAAAGGGCAGTAGTAATCATATCGCAGAGGCTATTATCCGATTACCGGGCATTGAATTTTTTGCTCACGCCACCGCAGATGATATGTATACCTCAATTAAAATATTGACCGAAAAATTGAAACGGCAGATTGATCGATACCGGGAAATGCATTTACAGCAGCATCCTTTAGCTCTATAAAGGACAAATGATGAAAAAGAGGTTTTAAAAGCCTCTTTTTTTTATATATATAATGTATGGATCCATGAATTATTTTTGCTATTTATAGTAAAATGGCTCGTTTTACACCCTTAGTCCTATAAGAGGTCTTGTGATGAATAATGAACAGCTCGCTGAAATTTTAGAAGCCGCTTTTCCAGAGGCGGATGTTGCTGTGAGTGGTCAGGGCGGAAAATTTGATCTCCGTATTGTGGATGATCAATTTGAAGGTAAGCGTCCAGTTGCACGCCAACAAGCTGTTTATGCTCCTCTCAATGCCCATATTGCCAGTGGTGCAGTTCACGCAGTAACGATTCGCGCGATGACAAAAGAAGAATGGCGCAAAGCAAGCTTATTTGGAGCTTAATCATTTAATGGATAAATTTTTAATTCAGGGCGGTATCAAGCTCGAAGGTGAAGTGCGCATTTCTGGTGCAAAGAATGCAGCACTTCCATTATTGGCAGCAATGATTCTTGCTGATACCCCGATTACGCTCAGAAATGTTCCTAATCTAAAAGATGTCAATACGTTGGTGAAGCTGATTGCTGGTCTTGGGATCACCATGACTTATGAAGGCGATACGGTTGTTGCTGATACTTCTACATTAGATAACCAGTTCGCACCGTATGAGCTCGTAAAAACTATGCGTGCTTCTATTTTGGTGCTTGGTCCATTATTGGCGCGCTATGGCAGTGCAAAAGTGTCTTTACCAGGCGGTTGTGCGATTGGTTCCCGTCCTGTCGATCAGCATTTGAAAGCTTTAGAAGCTTTAGGCGCCGAGATTGAAGTCGAAGCCGGTTATGTACATGCCAAAGTCGATGGTCGCCTGAAAGGTGGCGAAGTTGTCTTTGATATGGTGACTGTGGGTGGGACAGAAAATATTCTGATGGCTGCCGTGTTGGCCGATGGTGTGACCACGATTCGCAATGCAGCACGTGAACCTGAGATCACTGATCTTGCGCAAATGCTGATCAAGATGGGTGCCAAGATTGAAGGTCTAGATACCGATACTTTAATTGTGACCGGTGTCGAACGTCTGCATGGCTGTGAATATGCGGTTGTTGCTGACCGGATTGAAACCGGTTCATATCTGGCAGCAGCAGCGATCACTGGCGGTCGTATCAAAACCACGCATACTGATCCGTCCCTGATGGAAGCGGTGCTGGACAAGTTTGAAGAAATGGGCGCAGAAGTGACCCGTGGTGACGACTGGATTGAACTGGATATGCTGGGTAAACGTCCGAAAGCTGTCAGCTTCCAAACCTTACCACATCCAGAATTTCCAACCGATATGCAAGCCCAGATTATGGCTGTGAATGCCATTGCTCAAGGCTTTGCGACAATTTCTGAAACGATTTTTGAAAACCGTTTCATGCATGTTCCTGAATTGGCACGTATGGGTGCCAATATTCAGGTAGAAGGTAATGATGCTGTGGTAACGGGTGTAGAAAAACTTTCTGCCGCACCCGTAATGGCAACAGATTTACGTGCTTCGTTCTCTTTGGTGCTGGCAGCACTTGCCGCTGAAGGTGAAACGCTGATTGACCGCATTTATCATATTGACCGCGGTTATGAAGATGTAGAAGCAAAGTTACAAAGTTTAGGTGCCCAAATTAAGCGAGTAAATTAATGAGCGATATGAGAAACGATGATCCAAACTTTGACGTAATGGGCAATTTTGATCATGGTTTAACTTTGGCATTAAGTAAGGGGCGTATCTTAAAAGAGACTTTACCTTTGCTAGAAACAGCAGGGATTAATCTTTTAGAAGATCCTGATAAATCTCGTAAATTGATTTTCCCGACCACGCATAAACAGGTTCGTATTCTAATTTTACGTGCTTCAGATGTACCGACTTATGTTGAAAATGGTGCAGCCGATATTGGCGTGGCCGGTAAAGATGTATTGATGGAACATGGTGCACAAAATGTCTATGAACCATTGGACCTGAAAATTGCGGTATGTAAATTGATGACCGCCGGTAAGGTGGGGATGCTACGTCCTAAAGGTCGCTTAAAAATTGCGACCAAGTACGTGAATTTGACCCGTCAATACTATGCCAGCCTGGGTGAGCAGGTTGATGTGATCAAGCTGTATGGCTCCATGGAACTTGCACCACTGGTCGGTCTGGGCGATTACATTGTTGACGTCGTAGATACAGGTAATACCTTGCGTGCCAATGGTCTGGAGCCACTTGAAGAAATTTGCAAAGTGTCTTCGCGTTTAATCGTGAATAAAGCCAGCTTCAAGCGTAAGCAAGCGTTGTTAAATCCGATTCTGGCACAGCTTGAAAAAGCCGTAGAAGAACGTGAAAAGGCCAAACAGGCTTAAATTTTTTGCATAAAAAACCGTCCTTTTAGGGCGGTTTTTTTTATTCGATTGAACATAAATACGATGTAAATTCTTTCATCAATTTTACCAAAAGCTATTTCCAATAAAACTCATAGGGCTAGAGCACTATAGCTGCCGACAAAAGTCTGGAAAACAGGTAAACTAAAGCCTTCGAATTCAAACCTGATGGGTAAATTGATGCGACGTTTATCGACCCAAGATCAAAACTTCAAGCAAGCATTTGCTGACTTGTTGGCTTTTGAAACTGTTAATGATCCTGAACTTTTAAAAACTGTAGATCAAATTATTGCTGATGTTCGTCAGCATGGTGATGCTCAAGTTCTTAAACTCACTCAACAGTTCGATCGACATCCGGCGCATCAATTTTCAGATTTAGAGTTAAGCCAAGAGCAACTGCAAGCTGCCTTCGAGGGTTTGACGACTGAAGTGCGCGAAGCTTTAGAGCTTGCTGCAGCACGCGTGCGCGAGTTTCACCAGGCACAAAAACAGGACGGCTGGACCTATGTCGATGCTTTAGGAAATACGCTTGGTCAGAAAGTCACTCCACTGGATCGTGTTGGGATTTATGTGCCGGGTGGTCTGGCTTCTTATCCATCTTCAGTATTGATGAATGCTGTGCCTGCTCATGTAGCGGGAGTTCCTGAAATTATTATGGTGGTACCTGCACCGAATGGTGATTTAAATCCATTGGTACTGGCGGCTGCCTATCTGGCAGGTGTGACACGTGTCTTCACGATTGGTGGCGCACAAGCGGTTGCGGCATTGGCTTACGGTACAGAAACTGTCCCACCGGTCGATAAAATTACCGGCCCAGGCAACCGTTTTGTTGCTGCGGCAAAACGTGCGGTGTTTGGTCAGGTCGGTATCGACATGATTGCAGGACCTTCTGAAATTCTGGTGTATGCCGAAGGCCAAAATAATGCTGAATGGTTGGCGATGGATTTACTTTCGCAAGCTGAACATGACACTGTGGCACAAGCCATTTTCATCACACCAGATGAACAGTTGCTGAATGAGGTTGAACAGGCGATTGAAATGCACTTGGCAACATTACCGAAGGCGGAAATTGCCCGTACTTCGATTGCCAATCGTGGTGCTTTAGTCTTGGTAAAAGACCGTCAAGAAGCGTCAGATTTGATTAATCAGGTAGCGCCTGAGCATTTGATGTTATGTTTAGATGATGCAGAAGCAATGTCTGATAGCATTCGTCATGCAGGTGCAATCTTTATGGGTCGTTATACGCCTGAAGCCATTGGTGATTACTGTGCCGGGCCAAACCATGTCTTGCCAACTTCAGGTACTGCGCGTTTTTCATCGCCACTTGGTGTCTATGATTTCCAGAAGCGTTCAAGTTTGATCATGTGCTCACAAGAAGGTGTAAAAACTTTAGCAAAAACTGCGGATATCTTGGCGCAACAAGAGAACTTGGATGCACATGCACAGTCAGCACGTTATCGTTATCAATCATAAATAGCATTACAACCTCTCCCTGACCCTCTCCTAAAAGGAGAGGAGAATTTAAACCACAAAAATCTTGTGTCTTTATTAATGAAAATTCCTCTCTTGCGCCATATATGGCTCAGGGAGAGGTTAGGAGAGGGTTTAAAGAGAATATAAAATGAATATCACAACAGAACAAATGCGTTTTTGGAGTCCTGAAGTACGTGAATTAGAACCGTATACCCCAGGCGAACAACCAAAAATCCAGAATATTTTAAAACTTAATACCAATGAAAATCCGTATCCACCATCACCCAAAGTGGTAGAAGCAGTTCAAAAGGTACTTGCGAATTCGGCGGATGTTTTGCGTCTGTATCCTGACCCGGATGCATCAGAGTTGAAACAGGCGATCGCTAAACAGCAAAATGTACCTGTAGACACTGTCTTTGTCGGCAATGGCTCAGACGAAGTCTTGGCACATATCTTTAAGGCTTTTTTTGTTCAAAAACAGCCTCTGCTTTATCCAGATATTACCTATAGTTTCTATCCGGTTTATAGTCAGTTTTTTGGTGTCAAAACCAAAATCTTACCATTGAATGATGACTTTGAAATTGTTGTGGATGACTATAAACAAGCTAATGGCGGCATTATTATTACTAATCCTAATGCGCCGACCAGTATTGATCTAGGTTTGGCTGCGATTGAAGGAATTCTGCAAGCCAATCCGGATTCAGTGGTGATGCTTGATGAAGCATATGTGGATTTTGGTGCAGAATCAGCAGTCAAGCTGGTTGAGAAATATGAAAATTTAGTGGTATGTCAAACCACATCGAAGTCACGTTCTCTTGCTGGTCTGCGAGTGGGTTTTGCGATTGCTCAGCCACATTTGATTGCAGCACTTGAAGCAGTCAAAAACAGCTTTAACTCTTATCCGATGGACCGTTTTGCGATTGCTGCAGCGGTCGCTTCATTTGAAGATCAGGCCTACTTTGAAGCACAGAATCAGAAAGTTATTGCCAGCCGTGAAAAGTTGGTGTTTCAACTAAATGAGCTTGGTTTTAAAATTTTACCATCGAGTGCCAACTTTATTTTTGCCTCATTGCCATCTACGGATGCAGGCGAGCTTGCAAGGGAGTTGCGTGAACGTGGCATTATCGTGCGTTATTTTAACAAGCCACGTATTAACCAGTTCTTAAGAATTACCATTGGTACAGATGAGCAAAATCAGCGTTTAGTCGATACGCTAAAAAATGAGATTTTGGTGTGATTAAAATCCCTCCTAGCTTCTCTTTGAAAAGGGAGGAGTTCCCTCTTTGAGTAAAGGAGGGTTAGGGTGGATTTGTAGAAAAAAGCGAATCAAATGATTCGCTTTTTATTTATTTAGGCTGATACCACGTATTTAACAGATCCAGCATCGCTGAAACTTTATCAAAACATTCTTGATATTCTGCATCACAATCCGAAGAAATGGTAATACCACCACCCGCCCATAAAGAAACATCTTCTTGATATTTTTGGATGGAACGAATCAGAATGTTCCAGGAACCGGTACCATCAAAATTAAAATAACCCATTGATCCACAATAAGCCCCACGTGCTGCACCTTCCAGTTCAGCAATAATCTGCATGGCACGAATTTTAGGTGCACCCGTAATTGAGCCACCTGGTAGGGCTGACATTAACACCTCGAAAGGATTGATATCTGCTTTTAAGGTCGCTTCAACTTCGCTCACCATATGATGTACTTGATTAAAACTTTCGATATTAAATAATTTGGGTGTTTTAACCGAACCTGTTTCCGCATACACACTTAAATCATTACGTAATAAATCCACAATCATGACATTTTCTGCCTGATCTTTTTCCGATGTTTTTAAGTTGTGTTTAGATTGTTCATCTAGCACAGGATCGCTATAGCGTGGCATGGTGCCTTTAATTGGTTTGGTGATAATTTTTCGATTTTTTTCGAAATCAATAAATAACTCGGGTGAGCAACTGAGTAATTCAAAATCACCAATACGCAAATAACCCGCATAGGGGGCTTCGGTTAATGCCCAGAATGCTTGGGCAGTCGCTAAGAGGGAGCCTTGGGCACGACCTTTAAACTCTTGGGTTAGATTAATCTGATAGCAGTCACCTGCAACAATATAGTCCTGAATTTTCTGAAAAGCCTGAGTATAGACAGATTTAGTCCAGCGTGAGGTACAAGGATTTTTTAAATGAAATGTCGAGTGAATTTTATCTTGATTAAGTAAGTTCTGAATATGATTGTAAAGCTGTTCTGCTTGTGGATCATCACTATAGAACATCCAGCCATCAGGGGTTGGTTTAATGTAGGAAGGAAATTGACCAATAAATAAACCAGGTTGAGGGCGATCTGAATACTGAATATATTGTTGAGCCGCATAATCGTAGCCGATAAAACCGACATAACCTCCACGAAAGCCATTCTCTTGAGGAGTTTTTAATGCATCGATTGCTAAATTAAACTCAGATGGGCTGTGCTGATAGTGTTCAATCCCTGTTCTTTTAAAAGACTGAATTTGTGATGTCTGGGCAATAAAATATTCTTGAGCGCAGCAGGCAATAAAAGGCTGACCATTATTATTTAAATACACCAGATGATCCAATGTCTTCAATGCGGATAATAGATCTGCAACCAGACGAGATTCAAACTTTAAGGGACGATGATAGAGAGCTTCGGTCATTCAGTTATGGAGAGTTCAATATGACTCACTATTTTATATCAAGAAGTCAGGAAAATATTTTTAAATCATAAAATACCGTTTATCGGTAAGCGACAGATTGCGACCAACAACAGTTGATCAAAAACTGACTCGACGCTACTTTAAGTGGGCTAGCAAATTACTCAAGGAAAGATGCTTAAGCTGTCAGAAAATAAAAAATACAGCCTAAACACTGAGTAATTCACAACCAAAAAAAATAGTACTCTTGGGAGAGTAAACAATGAAAAAATTTACAAAATTAGTTTTAGCGACTTCAGTTGCATTTAGTGCCAATGCGATGGCGATGCAAGCAATGGATGATGCATCTCTAAGCGAAACAACGGGTCAAGACGGTATTAGTATTGGTATCGGTATTTCAAAAATTGAAATCGAAAAACTATATATTCACGATAATAGCGGTTTAGATGCAAACAAAACTACTAAATCAGTAAAACTTGATGTTACGAATCCTTTAAACCCTAAGGGTGTATTCGAAACTAAACAATGGGATACTGGAGTAAAAGATTCGACTGGTGCCCCAGTTTATCGTGATGTTCAGGCTTTAGCATATGAGAGTAAAAGCGCTGGTGGTACAGATAAGGCCGGTGCGCTTGCAATTTATGGTAATGGGGAAGCAGGTCATGTTAATGAAAAACATGGTGTGGTAATTGGTGCAAACTATGACGAGGGTGGAAAATATCTTTTAGCTTCGCGTAACCTTATGGATTTGAAAATTGATTCAGATGCTGGTAATAATAACCCTTTTATTAATATTGCTGCTGAAGTTTCAGGTTTGGATATTCATATTGGTAAGATTGGTGTTGTAGCATCGGGTCAGGAAGGCACAGGTGATAACTCAGGTTCAATTCGCCGGGGTGGGGTAGGTGCCGTTAATGAAATTTTAACAGGTCTTTCTGTTAAGACAGGGCCTATGTCTGCAAACATTCAATTGGGTGCAGCACCACAAGGCGCGATGATCAAATTAAATGCTACAATGAGTGGTGGTCTTGAAATTAAAGATCTGGGTATTGTGGATAATTCAACTCTAGGTGCAACAGTTGTTCCTGCAGCACTCTCTCCTACTCAGGCTGATATTAAGACAACTAAAGCTGGCGTAATTCATATTGATAGTATTAAGCTTTCTGATGCAGGAACTACAGATTTAACATTGAATCAGAATATTAGTATATTTGGTGAAAGCGCTGCAAATAAAGGTTTCTTACGCATTGTAAGTAACAGTGGTGCACATGATACCTATGTGAAAGGTATCCACTTAGGTAGCAAAACAGCAGCATCAATTGGTGATATGGAAGTACAAGGCATGCAGACTTACTATAGTCCAGCACAAGGTACATATCTTCCTGGGGCAGTAATTACTATTTCTGGTCACTAATTTTTACTTAAAAAAAGCGCGTATTTACACGCGCTTTTTTTATGACTAAATCATTTATCCAAAAAATAAAAAAAATGCTGTATTTTTTTGAAAAAGAAGGTATCTTTCTAGTTACAGGGAAGTAGAGTGAATGCTCTATAAAAAGAAAAATAGGCACATCATGCCCATTATAAGAAAAGTTAATAATTATGTTAGAGATCGCGTTGGGCTCGGCGTTGATGTATTACGCTGCCAAAGAAGCTCTGGATATCAAAAAACAGCCGAATGGGGCTGTTCACTATACTGAAGTTCTTGATTCAAGAAATGACTCTTTTGTGCGTATGCACCGTGAAGCTGTGGAAGTAAAACCGGCACTTCTGGATCAGTTTCAGGGCATTGTACGTCAAGCTTATGATTATAGTTGTGGTTCGGCAGCACTGACGACCCTCCTCAATGGTTATGTCGGTACGCAGCTGGATGAGCAGCAAGTCATGAGTGGGCTGATGAAATTCGGTGAAACGGATAAAATTGTCGAACGCCGTAGTTTTTCTCTGCTTGATATGAAGCGCTTTGTTTCAGCCTTAGGGTTGGAAAGTGGAGGCTATCGAGGAGAGTTCAAAGATTTAGTTAATCAAGATCAGCCTGCCATTGTTCCGATTTCTTATGCGGGATTTAAGCATTTTGTAGTTTATAAAGGTTATAAAAATGGCCGGGTTTATGTTGCAGATCCGGCACTTGGTAATATCAGTTTTGAGGAACGGCGTTTTCAGGATATTTGGGAAAATAACACTTTGTTCCTGATTAATGTACCTGAGCAATATCGCAAAAATTTTCTAGCATTAAAAGAATCAGATATGCGTCATGTAGAAGATGCTACGATTAATCGCTATGCCTTGGTTGACATGCAGTATCCACAATTTTATATGGACAAAATTGCTGATAAAGCTTCTACGATCCGTATGGACCGTAATCGTAATACAGAGTCAGAACAATTTGGGGAATATCAACATAACTTCCTGAGACTGTATTACAAGAATAAATAAAATGAAAAACAGTAATAAAAATTAAAATGGTGAAATGGATATGAACAGTAAATGGATGAACAAGACGTTCTTGGCACTGAGCATTCAAATGGTAATGGGCGTTGCATTTGCTGCAGAAGAACCAGCACTAGGTGAATACGAAACAGTTGATGAAGAAGTTGTCGTTGAAACTGCTGCATCTGTACCCGATCAAACTAGGCAAGTCGAAACGCAGGCTGCAGAAGAGTCAGAACTCGGTGAATATGAAGCGGTTGAAGAGGCTGTCGTGGAAACAGCAGCACCTGTAGAGACTCAGGCTAACCAAGTAGTAGATGCATCTCAAGCTTTACAGCAACAAGAAGGAGATGCTACTCAAGCAGCTAACCTGGAAGAAGTGTTTACGTCAAATGAACGCCAATACTCTCTGATAAAACAAGGCGAAATTTCATCATATTACGATATTGATTATACCTATTATCGAGACACCCAACTTGATATAGAAATGGCACAGGGCCAATTGTATCAACTACGTGTTCAAGAAAATGCAACACATAGTATGACTAATACTTTCACTTTCCAATATGGCGTGAAAGATAACCTGACCTTGACTGCATCCCTACCTTTAGTGGCTAAAACTGACTTGTTAAAAGATACGTCTACGGCAGGCTTGGGTGATATTAGTCTGGGTGCTCGCTGGGAGCCCTTCCCACTAAAAGCAGGTCGTCTGCCTCTGATTTTATTTGGTAATTTATCAACTAAAACCGGTGATAGCCCTTATGAAATTAATGCCGCGACAGATCTGGCAGCAGGAAAGGGCTATTACTCTGCTGGAGTGGGTGCTAGTACACGTAAATACATTGACCCAGTTGTATTGTTTGCATCGGTTTCTGCGAACTATGGTTTTAAAGAATCGGGCCTGAATCAGCGTCGAGGTAGCCGGATTATTGAGGAGTTTGAACCTGGTGTTAGTGGAGGCTTTGCCTTTGGTTTCGCATATTCATTTAACTATGATGTTTCGATGACCATGTCCTATCAGCAAAGCTTTAATACTGGTGCGGAATTTAACTATAACACTGGTGAAAGTTATTCTGCTGCAGATCAGACCAGTTCTACCTTTGCAATTTCCTTAGGGGTGCGAGTTTCTCCAGAAACAATTGTTAATGGTACCGTTGGCCTAGGGCTGACCGAAGATGCACCGGATGTTTCGTTGGGACTGTCATTCCCACTTGATATTTTAGGTTTTGGTAAAAAAATTAGTTAATAGGGGTGTCGTATGAAAAACATTCGACTTAGCCCGTTATTAACAGGAATTATTCTTGCGGGCTGTTCAAGTTATACCTTTGCACAATTGGGAACCAACCTTTCAGTTGATTTACGTGCACTATCCATGGGGAATGCCGTCACCGCAGATCCTCCAGGGGTCAATGCCATCCACTTTAACCCGGCTGCACTGACTAAAATTGATGGTCTGCAAACCGAACAGCAAATCATTGTGGCTAATTTTGATATCCAGCGTGAGTTTTCAGTACCGGCCGGATATAACGTATTTGGCTATTCTGATGATCCTATTGTCTGTAATGACGGTCCTGAAGTTTCATCTGATTTGTGTACCGATTTTAAAGGCCCAGTCAAAGGCGATGTGGAATATGTCAGCCTGTATGTTCCTTTTCTGAAAAAAATGGTGGATTTAGGCGAAGGTCTTCCTTTGACTGCACCCACGATGGGGATCGCATACAATCCCCCTGGATCGAAAGCCACTTATGCGACTGCTGTTTATGCTCCTCTCATGGCAGGTTTTGGTCATGAAGATGGGAACCCGGCAAACTTTATGGGACAGCAGGTTGCTTTAGAGCGGATTACCTATCTGTCACCATCCATCGGTTATGAGGTCAATGACCAACTGTCGATTGGTGCTTCTATCGGGATGTCTTATCAAGCCATCGGGATGAAAACGGACTTGCGTTTCCCGAATGAGTTGATTGGGATGTTGCGTATGATCGACGAAGTCGTGTGTACGCCGTTTAAAGAAAATTCCGACATTATTACAGATATTCTTTTGCTCGGGATCTGTAATGCGGATGAGGGGATGAACCCATTTGGCAAGTTTGGTCAAATGCAACTGGAGCTTGAGCAGAACTTAAGCCCAAGTTATAACCTGGGAATATTGTGGGAACCGCGCGAAGACTTTAGTTTTGGTATGGTGTACCAAAGTGCTGCAAAAATGCGCTTAAAAGGTAAATATCATATTGATAATGCCAAAGCTCCTCAGGAAATGATTAAAGGTTTAATGACCTCACCGACCGGCCAGATTCTGGCTGCAATTCTTGGATTTCCTAATTACATACCATCGAGTGAATCTGGTCTGGTGTCGCAGGATTTTGAATATCCGGCGCATTTTCAGGCAGGTATCAAATATAAAGTGATGCCAGATTTGCAAGTGAATTTTGATATTGGCTGGACAGATTACAAGGTCTGGGACGAATTTAAATTCGAATTTGATCGTACTATTTCAGCCCTAAAAATTGCCAAAATTTTGTCTGCCAATGTCACTGACTCAACCTTAGCTTTACCGATGGGATTTGAATCGCCGTGGAACTTCGGTATCGGGGTGGAGTATTCCGCTACAGACCGTTTGAAGCTTCGGGCAGGTTATGAACCACGGACCAGTGCTATTCCAAAAAATAAGCGTAATACCATGGTACCGATCAATGGTGCACAGTTATTTGGTTTAGGTGTGGGTTACCGTTTTGATGCAGACACTGATCTGGATCTATCAATTGGTTTCTTGCGCAGCAAAGATCAGATTCCAGCAAATACCAGTAGTTTAGCCAACCAGACCGGGGTAAATAACCTGTTATTAAACCCATATGCAGGTTTAAACGTAAAAACAGATACCAAAATTACAATTTTAGGTTTGAATTATCGCACTCGTTGGTAAGGGAAAAATGATCAAGACAGGGAACGTTGGATTGACAGCGGTACTGGCATTAAGTCTGGTATCCATGTCTTTTTATACAAGCGCTAAAGAATTTATTACGATTATTGGTCCGGATGGGCGGCCATTAGTCGTACCACGTAATAATGCAGAGAAAAAAACTGAGGACAAATCTCGATTGTCGAGAACAGTAGGAACTGCAACAGTTCAGTCCACACCTTTAAAGCAAGACTTAGAAAAAGTGCCAATCATAGAAAATAAACAGGTTAAATCTAAGCAGGATCATAATATGGTTGTACAACCAGTACAACCAGTACAACCAGTACAACCAGTACAACCAGTACAACCAGTACAACCAGTACAACTGCATACTGTGCAAGAAAAGATTCAGTCTAAACCACAATTAAAACCTGAATCTCAAGCTATTCAAAATCCTGATATTGGAGCTGGATCTTCTGTTGCTATTATACAAAAACCGGGATTTAGCCAGGTTGAAGGCATTGAATATGTGGATAGTGAGTATCTGGAAAATAAAGAATTTAATTTGGAAGGTAAAAAACGTTTCTATAGCATGCCCGAAGGAGTAGTAGATAAAAATATCGGAACTACCCGGATCCAGACAATTGAACGTGAAAAAGGGGTGGGACAATCCGTATTAAAATCCTTGTTTCGAACGCCAGAAGTAGATTCTGGTCCTGTAGTACTGGCTCAAAGTTATTATCGTATTTCACAGCCGGAGACCATCGAGAGCTTGGGCAAGCAGTGTTTTAATGATAAGAAAATTAAAAAAGCGAAAGAAATCAGCCTTAAAAAAGCAGTTAACCTGTGGCCTCGCGCGCCTCTTAAAGCAGACGAATTTGATTTTGAAGTGGTCAAGCTTCAATCCGATATCCAGAATATTCAGATCAACTCTTATGCCTCTAGCCAGAAAAATCCAACGTATTATTGGCCTTTTGTTGTGTTTTTAGACAGTCGTGGCTGTGTGCTTGAAGGAGCGGGCGGTTTTAAAAATCAGGAAGGTCAGGCGAATATTATTCAACATGAGCGTATCGAAGGGGTTCTCCAGATTCCTGCTCAAAGTGGATATATATTATTGACGCCTTTAGCCTCAGCGATAGATGTTGAAGACAAGATGCTGACAAATCATGGACAACTAAAATTAGTCGCCATTCGATAAGGACTATTCGAGTACAAAAAGATGAAAAATAAAAAATTATTTCCATTTGCTTTAACCACACTTTTAATGGCACTGAGTGGGTGTGGTGGGGAAAGTGCCAATGTCATTCCAGAAAAAAACGATGAAGCCACGACCAATGGTACTTGTACCCCAGGTACAACTAACTGTGTGGAATGGGGGCTGGAATATCCGCTCGATGGTTTGAACTTTAACTGTAGTAGCGATACAGAAAATACCTTTATTACGTTATTTGATAGTAAAAACGGGGTTGCTTCTGGAACCTGTCAAAAGACAGATAATATTGAGTTTTATATTCAAAGTTTTGTTTCGCGCAAGATTAATTTAGGTCAAATTAAACTCAGCGATTATGCCAGTTTTAGTGCCCAGACCCAGCTGCCGCGTTTAAGTGTAATCGATATTGCAACTGGGATTGCTCGACGTCCGGTAGGGGATTTGGTGCCTAATGATCCTACCGTTCAGGTGGCCATGCGTCTGGTTAAAATTCTGCAAGCTTTGGCGCTAGAAGAAGGGCGTATTATTAATCCATCTGATGTACAACCTTTGTATATTACTGAAGAGATGCGTAAAGACCTGGCGAAAACCAGTGAGAATATCAATTTGATGGATGCCGATTTGGCGACCAAAATTAAAGATTTTGTTGATATCAGCACAATTTCGGATGAGGTGGCTTTTGCCACAGTTAAAAAGCTGGTGACGATTGCCAACGCAGCCGTGTATCAGCCAGAATTTTCATTATTCTCAACTTCAGGCGTGATTGGAAGTAACCTGACCGGTTCGGATGGACTGGTGGGCTGTAATCAAAACCCTTGTGATATTAAGAATAAGAATACTAAATATTTATTTGGCCATTTTATGCTGATTACCGATCGCCAGGGCTATACCTTTGGCAGCGGCCTGCAATGGCGTGATACCCAGTTAACATTGGCTAAAGAAAATTTATCTTCCTTAGGGGGGATTAATGCTCAACTCATCCGTAAGGTGAAACCGGTACAAATGACCGCTGATCCGCAAAGTTCATGGATTCATCCAACCAGTAAAATCATTAACACGCCTTACCGCTTGAATGTTGCAAATAATGCGACTCCGCTTGAGTTGTATCAAGGCAGATTATTGAATGATTATGTGATCGCAGGTAAAGAAGCTTTCTATAAGATGGTGACTGACAAAAAAACCCTGGATACTTCCGATCAAGCCAATTTGGGGTTGTGGCGTTTGCAGGCCGATGGTGAAAACTATATGGGAAGCATTGATCTCTATAAGATTTTCCCAATTAGTTATCTGGATCGTCAGGTCTTTAAAACAGCACAGAACGTGGCAGATAAGGAGAAATATATCTTCCCAATGTATGCCAATCTGGAATTTAAATTTACAGATACCACTGTCAGCCCAATTACTTTAGGAATCGTAATTGACAGTAATGGTGATGTACGCACCAATATGCAATCTTCCAGCAATTTCGCGACTGATCCGGTGAATGGCTGTCAGGGTGATGTGTTGGCAGATACACTCTTAGATCATCAAGGCATACCACAATACCGCCTTGGAACTTTGGGACGTGCATTTGTGGCTGATAAAGCGGTTTCCATGCGCCTGATTTTGGCCAATGAAAAGTTTGGTAATATCAATGGCGCATTGGTAGGGGTAGACTCACGTATCCAGTCTTCACCGGATTCTAGGGATTCGATTGTGATCGGTGGTGCACTGCTCAATTTGTCTAATGTGTTAGATACTAATGTCGGCCAGAATGGGCGTGTAACTTTCCTGAATTCGGCAGGTGATGGGGTACAATGGGCCAATACCTATGCCAGTTTTCAAAAAGTTTATAATAATAACAATGAGGGTGAAACACCGGCAGATATTAGCCTGGCAAAATTAAACGGTGGTTCGGTTGAGTTTAAGCTCGCGGATTGCTATCAAGTCAAAGCCAAATAATATTCCTTAAAAATAAAAAACCCCATCTTAGTATGGGATTTTTTATACAGATTAGATTTAACCGGTATGGTCTAGACGCGTGCCTAATGTTTCCAGATGCATTGGAAAAATATTATTTTTACGGTCTTCAAAATAATGTCTGAGGGTGTGTTCTACACTCGGGAAGGCAAGTTCAGTCCAGGGAATATCTGCTTCATCAAATAAACGTGCTTCGATGGTTTCTTCACCCGCACCAAATTTTCCATCAATCAGATTGGCTTTAAATAGCACATAAATCTGACCAATACGCGGAATGTTATACATACAGTACAGCTGTTCAATGTCTACTTCAGCTTCGGCTTCTTCGCGGGTTTCCCGGGCAGCCCCTTGCTCCATGGTTTCAAACAGTTCCATATAGCCGGCAGGTAAAGTCCATAAGCCATAGCGTGGTTCAATGGCACGCCGGCACAACAGCACTTTGTTTTCGAATAAGACCAAAGCGCCACAAATCACTTTCGGATTAATGTAATGAATAGAGCCGCATGAATCACATACGCTGCGAACTTGCTGATCGCCCAAAGGAATTTTAGCAGTGGTTTTATGTCCACAATTCACACAGAAGTTCATATTCATCATCAATGATAAAAGTATGCTCAGGATAACTGAAAAACTAAAATTTGGCATCATTTCTCTCCCGCCCCGACTAAAATCAGCTATGATGAAATTATGATCATCGTCAGGGTTGAAAGAATGGATGCATGTGAATTGACACACAGGTTGCAGCAACGCTTACGTTTTTCCAAGCGTATCCGATCTGCGCATGCTGCCGTGTTGATTGCAATTACAGATGAAGCTGATCCGAAAGTATTGCTGACACGCCGTTCAGCTTATTTGAATAATCATGCCGGAGAAGTCTCATTTCCGGGTGGCAAACGCGATCCGCAAGATACCAGTAATATTGTGGTGGCTTTAAGAGAAGCTTATGAGGAAACGGCATTGAACCCCTTTGATGTACATTTAATGGGTGATTTGCCGATGCAAAAAGCCCGCAATGGCATGCTGGTCAAACCGATTGTGGGACTGATTCCTCCGCAAGTGAAGCTGATTCCACAACCGACGGAAATCGACCGGATTTTCTTTGCCTCATTGCAGCATTTACTTGAAGTGACGCCCACACCTTATGAAGTTCGCTTTGCCCAGCAATCTTTATATTTTCCGAGTATGCGGGTAGAAAATGAAGTGGTCTGGGGCTTGACCGCACGTATGCTGATTTCTTTATTTCAATATGGGCTGGATTATAAAAAAGACTGGCCATTCTTGCTTAATTCTCCAACGTTTAAACGCTCCAAATTTTTTTAACCATTGAACAGGATTTTATCAATGTTGTACAAATTTCAGGGACACTTACCTACCGCTACACATCAGCCCTGGGATGGCTGGGTGGCACCAACGGCAACAGTGATTGGACAAGTTGAGCTTGGACGACAAGTCAGTGTCTGGTTTGGGGCTGTAGTACGTGCAGATAACAGTAAAATTAAATTGGGTGACTTTAGTAATGTGCAGGAAAATGCAGTACTGCATACGGATGCCGGCATTGAGATGAGTATTGGCAATTATGTGACAATTGGGCATCAGGCCATGCTGCATGGTTGTACCATTGGCGATAACAGCCTGATCGGAATTCAGGCCGTCATTTTGAACCATGCCGTGATTGGCAAGAATTGTATTATCGGGGCTAATGCCTTGATTCCTGAAGGTAAGGTGATTCCAGACAATTCAGTGGTGATGGGTTCACCCGGTAAAGTGGTAAAAACGCTGGATGAAGACAGTATTCAAAAATTAAAAATGAGTGCCATGCATTATGCCGAGCATTTTCAGAAATTTCAGGATTTGGAAGAAGTACAACTCTAAGGCACTCTTTTGTTGAGTGAATCATAAGCCTAGATTTTCTAGGCATTTTTGTATCTGTTTCGGGAAAATCTCGCGTAGCGGATATGAGTGGAGTATCATATCCGCGTTTTTTATATTCTCTGAATTAAGGTTGTGCATGAAAGTGCTGGCATTGGAGACTGCCAATGAGCAGTGTTCCGTTTCTGTAATCGATGATACTCAAGAACTATTTTTTCAGCTTGATGCGCGCGCCAAGGCACAAACGCAAACGATTCTCCCGATGATTGAACAAGGTCTGCAAGATCTTGGGCTGGCCATTGCTGATTTGACCGCGATTGCCTTTAGTCGTGGTCCGGGTTCTTTTAGCGGTGTGCGTATTAATGCTGCCGTGACTCAGGCCTTGGCTTGGTCCAATGACTTGCCTGTGATTCCGGTGTCGACTTTACAGGCTTTGGCACAAGCAGCCTATCGTTTACACGGCCTCACGCAAGTGTCTGCGGTATTGGATGCCCGCATGAGCGAAGTTTATATCGCAAGCTATCAACTGGATGCACAAGGGATTATGCAACCGGTCGATGATGAGCAACTGTTAAGTTATGCAGAAGGCAGCCAAGCTGTACGGTTTACCCCGGTCGGTTCAGGTGCTGAACTGGTACAAAGCGAAACTTCAATTTATAAAGATGTGCATGCGACCGCACAGGATATTGCCAGCATTGCACGTGCAGCGGCGCAAGCAGAAAACTGGGTGAGTGCAGAATTGGCATTACCCGTATATTTACGCGATAACGCGTGGAAAAAAATTCCAGAACAAGGCAAAGCATAATTAATTAGGATAAAGCATGGATCTTTTACTGCTACTCAAAGCGGCCATCATGGGTATTATCGAAGGCATCACCGAGTTTTTGCCTATTTCCAGTACCGGTCATTTGATTTTGGCATCAGAATTAATGAATTTCTGGACCAAGGAAAAGAGTGATGTATTCGTCATCGCGATCCAGATGGGGGCAATTGCTGCCGTTATTTATGAATATTGGGCACGTCTTTGGGGGGCAGCGACCGGGATTGTCAGCGGTGAACCGCAAGGTCGCCGTTTAGGCATTGGCCTGATTCTGGCTTCTATTCCGATTATATTGATTGGTCTGACGCTGGGACAAACCGTCAAACAATTACTGTTTAATGATATTGCGATTGCCATTGGTTTAATTGTCGGTGGTCTGATCATTATCTGGATTGAAAAGAATCCACCACAAGTCCGTGTCCATGAAGTTGAAGAACTCAGCATTAGAGATGCGATCTGGATTGGCCTAATTCAGGTTTTATCCTTGATACCGGGGACTTCTCGTTCAGGCGCAACCATTATCGGTGCGATGTTCCTGGGTGTGTCCCGTAAGGCAGCAACTGAATTCTCATTTTTTCTGGGTATTCCGGTGATCATTGGCGCTGGCCTGCTGGATCTTTATCAAAGCTATGATGTCTTAAATACGACTGAAGACTGGACCGTGATCGGAGTTGGGCTTCTGGTTTCCTTTATCTCGGCATTGATATTAATCCGTGCGCTGGTCGCTTACGTGGCCAAACGCGACTTTATGATCTTTGCCTGGTATCGTATTGCTTCGGGTCTGCTGATTTTATTATTTGCCCATACAGGTTGGAAATTATGGTAAGCGCGATTCGCTTATATGCCGAATCTGACTATCAAGGGAAAGCACAGCACTTCGAGGCTGTGCTTTCTTCTCGGGGGGTACAGGTCGAGATTGAAACTGTTGAAAAACTCAATGCACGTTTTTTCCGTTTAAACCCTGAACTGGCCCTTTGTGTCGATGCTGAGGGACTCTGGTTATGTGCCAACGGCATGAAGATGCAATCGGACTGGCAAGCGGAAACCGGACGGTTAAAACGGGCTTCTTTAAAATCAGAAATGATTGCACGCGCCTGTAATTTAAGTGAAAAACCAAGCTTGGTTGATGCGACTGCAGGTCTGGGACATGACAGTCTGTTGATGGCACATTTAGGTGCGCAAGTGACCTTGGTTGAACGGCATCCGATTTTGTTCACCTTGCTTGAAGATACCCATACGCGTGCCCAGTCGGATGCATTTCTAAGTCAGGTCGTATCACGGATTCATTTGGTTTTTTCTGATTCAGCCGATTATCTGCAACAACAGGCCCAGCAGCATAAAGTTGTCGATGTAGTTTATCTTGATCCAATGTTTCCACAGCGGGATCAAAATCAGCAGGCAGTCAAAAAGCAGGCACAGGTCAAAAAACAGATGCAGCTGTTGCATATGTTATTGCCTGAAGATGGTGAAATGGATCTGGGCGATAACCTTTTAGAATGGGCGCAGAAAATTGGCAAGCGTGTCGTGGTCAAACGTCCACGTTTGGCGGTATTTCTGGCCGGAAAAGAGCCAAATCATCAATGGCAAGGCGATGCTTGTCGCTTTGATGCGTATTTTCAGCATGAACTTGTAGCTGAATAGGATAATGGCTTCTTTATTAAGCAAAGATTTGTTATATATTTAAAATTAGCATTGATTAAATGCTTATCAAGCATAAACTTATTCAGCACATTAGCGAGCCACTCATCTCCTTGAAATCCTATGATCGACTTTAAACCCTCCATTAATTTTTGGCACGATTTTAAGAGCAACCAAATTGCCGGGATGTGGTTATTTCTGGGGTCGAGGCGTTCTTTACAACTGGTCCGTCCATCCATCATGCAACTGGTGTTCTGGGGGATCTTGGGTGGCTGCGCCAACAGTTTGTTTAGCTGGCTCAGTTCAGGCCGTATGGGAGATTTTAACTCTCAAGGTTTGATCAGTTATGCGCTTTGGCCTTTTATTGCCCTGATTGTCGGTATTTTTCTTTCACAGCGGGTCAATAATCCACGCTTGATGCTGGTGCCAGCCTTGTTGTGGCTGGTATTAGATACCCACATCATGCTGTTCCAGTGCCTGATCCAGTATCTGGGTGATCTGGATTATCTGCCGTATATCCTCTACGACTATATTCCAACGCTCTTTGTCATGCTGTTTGTCTGGCAAAGTCTGGCAGTGGTCTGGGTGATTTCACGTGAATTAAAATGGCCGTGGTGGGAACGTGCCCTGATTATGCTGGCGACTTTGTTTACGCTAGTAGTTTGGCAGATTTCAGTCAAAGATCAGCCGATCTGGAAAGTCGAAGAAATTCCACCGAGTTTTGCCGAAGATGCTTTCTATGCCCAGCCAACTTTGCTGAATAAAGCGCTGGAAAATATCGAGTATGGTGAATTCGCACAGTCGCACTGGTATTTCATGGGAGTGGCTGGAGCGAGCTATCAGGATGTATTCCATTCTGAAGTCGAGCGGATTAAAGAACAGTTTGATACCCGTTTTGGTACTTTTGGCCGATCGATTGCCTTGGTCAATCATCCAGCGACACGTACCACCATGCCGATTGCTTCCAAAACCAGTATGGAGCTGGCATTACGCCGTATGGGGCAGCAGATGAACCGGGAAAGTGATGTGTTGTTTTTATATATGACCTCTCACGGTTTGCCGAATGTATTTGAAATGGAAAATGCCCCGCTGGATCTGGCACAAGTCGATCCAAAATGGTTGCGTGAGACACTGGATGCATCAGGCATACGCTGGCGCGTGATTGTGATCTCGGCATGTTTTTCAGGCAGTTTTGCTTCAGCTTTACAGAATGATAATACCTTGGTGATTACGGCTTCGGCAGCCGACCGTCAGTCTTTTGGCTGTTCGAATGAAGCGGATTATACCTATTTTGGTCGTGCGTTCTTTGATGAAGCCATGCGTGAAAATAGCAGCTTGCAAAGCGCGTTCGCCCAGGCCACAGATACCGTAGCAAAATGGGAATCGGCTCAAGGTTTTGAGCCATCAGAACCGCAATGGGTGATTGGCAAGAATATGGAATTGATGTTGCCACAACTGGAGCAGCGTTTATTTCCACAGACTAGTACGGCAACAGCATCTCCCTAGATTAATGTCATCCACAGACCGGTTGTAATAATAAGGAATAGCCATGGAACTTATACAGAACAATAGAAGCTTTGAAGGTGAACAGCGGATTTATCGTTTTGATTCACGCTATCTTAAAACACCGACCAAGTTTGGCATTTTTCTGCCGCCTCAAGCTTTAGAGGGCCACAGTTGTCCTGCTTTATTCTATCTGGCAGGTTTGACCTGTACTGAAGAAACTTTTGCCATTAAGGCGCATGCACAGCGTCTGGCGGCGCAACTTGGCTTGATCCTGATTACACCGGATACTTCGCCACGTGGTGAAGGCGTATCAGAAGGCGACAACTGGGATATTGGTCAGGGTGCAGGTTTTTATATTAATGCCACTCAGGCACCGTGGGCTGAACACTATCAAATGGAAAGCTTCATTGTCGATGAACTCTATGCACTGGTCACTGAGGAGTTCGTGATCCATCCCGGTAAGATCGGGATCTTCGGCCACTCTATGGGCGGTCATGGCGCATTGACCCTGGCATTTAAATATCCAGAAAAATTCAAATCTGTTTCAGCCTTTGCACCAATTTGTGCACCGAGCCAGTGCCCGTGGGGAGACAAAGCATTCTCGAGTTATCTGGGTACTGAGAAAGAGGAATGGCTGAAACATGATGCGACCGCTTTGGTTCAGGAAAAAGGCGCATTATTTAGCGATATCCTGATTGATCAGGGTTTTTCGGACCAGTTCTATAGTCAGCTTAATCCAGCCTTGTTTCAGCAAGCTTGTGATGCCGTCAACCAGCCGCTAACTTTGCGTGAACATCAGGGCTATGATCATGGTTATTACTTTATTCAAAGTTTCGTAGATGACCATTTGCAATTCCATGCTGTGCAGTTAAATCCTTAAAGTAAGACTGCACATATGTAGCAAAGCCAAAAAGATTAAAAAACCTCCAAAATGTTTTTACATTCTGGGGGTTTTTCTTTTAATATCAAATGTATAAAAGTATAAAAAATTGGGGTCGTCATGCAGCAGACAGCAGACGGTATTCGTGTTAGTGAGCCATTATTTCCAGCTGCTTCAAGTTTTTCGACTGAAGCCACGCCTTCAGTCTGCCCTAAATATCAGCGTTATGGATTCAGATTTCATGGCAGTGCATCCGAATATTTTGGTATCTGGATGGTGAATCTGATGCTGACCATTGTGACATTGACCTTGTACAGCCCTTGGGCCAAAGCACGCCGTATGCGCTACTTCTACGGCAATACCCAATTTTTAAACCATCGCTTCGACTTTGTGGCCATGCCGAGCCGGATCCTGCTGGGTCGTCTGTTTGCACTGGAGCTGTATCTGGTTACCGTTGTACTGACCAACTATTCAATCCTTGCCACCAGTTCTTTATTAATGGTCGCTGCCCTGTGTTTGCCTTGGCTCATTCGGATGACCCTGAAATTCAAGGCCCGAAATAGCAAATATGGCAATGTGCGTTTTTATTTTAATGGCAGCAACCGTGAGGCTTATAGGGTCTTATTTCTGGCCATCCTGATCAATATCTTTACTTTGCTGCTGTTTAGTCCGGTGATGATCTGGCTCTATAAACGCTATTGCTTTAATCATTTATCGATTGGTCAGTTGCAATTCAAGCTGAATATTAACTGGTCCAAGTTTATGTCTGCCGTTTATCTGCCCTTGAGTCTTTGCCTGCTGGTTGGTATTGGCTGGCTTGCAGCAGTGGTGTACTGGGTAGACCGGATAGGGACCAATTTGTTTAGTCTGGGTTTACTGCTTAGCTATCTGCTTTGCCTGGCGCTGGTCTGGCCGGTCATTTCTGCACGTTTATACCTCATTACCTGGAATCATGTGGAGCTCGGTCAAAGTTACTTTAAAACACGGGTCACGACATGGCGTTATAGCTGGATTGTGCTGAGCAACTGGATAGTGCGTGTTCTTAGTCTGGGCTTAATGACGCCTTGGGCTGCCATTCGTTTATATGAGTATCAGTTGAACCATCTGGAACTCTATGTAGCAGACGATGAAACCAATCTTGAGCATATCTTGCAACCTGACCCGAGTGCTTTGGCTGATGAAATCCTGGACGTATTTGATTTCGATGCATCGCTATAGGAGTAAATGTGATGAAACGACCTGTCGAAGTTAAGTTTTATGATGGAATTCTCGCTGAAGCCCGTCGTGCCTGGATTGTACCGGATCAGCAACAAGGGATTGCCCTGAAACTTGATGAGGATATTCCAGCACAAGTTAGCGCTGCAGATTTTTATTTTGCTTATCCGGACATGGCTTATATTGGGGGTGTCGGTGGTCGTAAACCGATTATTGAGTTACCTGAAGAACGTCGGATTGAGTTTTTAAGCAAAGTGCCGCATTGGCTCAGAATTAAACATAAAGATATTTATCATGCGATCTGGGAGTTTGAACGTTCACCGATCCTGATTTTCTTTTCCATGATCATCGTGATTAGTGCAGTGATTATTATTTTAAAATGGGGGATTCCTTATAGCGCCAAACAGCTGGCAAAACTCCTTCCGGAGCAGACTCTGGTTGAAGTAGGCAACCGGACAGAGCAGCAGTTAATTGCCCAGACCCAGCCAAGTACACTCCCGGCAGAACAACAGACGCGATTAAAAACTTTGTATGAACAAAAGATTGCTGTAGGAAAACCTGCAAAAATTATTTTCCGTCAAGGTGGATCAAGCATGGGTATGAATGCCGCAGCCATCCCGAATAACACCATTATTGTGACTGATGAACTGGTGAAAATCAGCGGCACCGATGAAGAAGTCCTTGCAGTACTGGCCCACGAACAAGGCCATCTGGTACAAAAACATAGCATGCAAAAAGTGATTTTTAATCTGGGTGCGGCGGGACTGTTTGCCTTGGTGACTGGAGATTTAAGTGATGTGGTCACCGCATCTGTAGTGGTCCTGACCGATGCTGGATATTCGCAGGCGATTGAACTGGATGCCGATGACTATGCCATGCAGCATTTGCATCAACAGCAGATTTCCAGTATTCACTTGTCTAACTTTTTGCAGCGGGTGGAAAATGCCAGAATACTGGCAGAGGAATCGCAAACCTTAAAAATGAAAAATTTCACTCTCAATATTGATGGAAAAGACCGGCACCTGACAGAAACCGAACTGAAATGGATTCGCCTGATCGGGAAGTTTAAAAAATATCTGGAATCACATCCCGAACTGGATAAAAGAATTCAGCGTATTCATGCCTTTAATGATCAGGCGGATCATCGTATTTAGTTTCTGATCATTGCTATGCCTTGATCATCACGGCTTTTTAGTCCCTATCTTTGCCAGTCGGCAGTCAGATGTTCCTGTCCCATACGGATCAGATGATCCAGAACCACATTTTCGAGTTTATTCAGGTCAGTAAATTCATCTGTGCTTTGAATCGTTACGGTTAGATGATCCTGTTCAGGAGCCAATATCACTTCAGCATTTGGAAAATGAATCAGGAAATTTTGTTCGGTTTCATCAATATTAAATTTATGTTTCCAGTGATTGGCCAAGCGTTTGGCAATTCGTGAAGCTTGTTGCGTCTGGATATGGGCAATACTTTTCATCAGTTTTCTACACTATTCATCATTATCCTGCACTTTAAACCAAGCGGTGATGCCGGCATAAGCCTCAAAGCGTTACACAGCGTTTTAATCTTGCAACATCGAATCACAGTAGCCGGAGCGGATTTGATATAATGGGAAAAATCCAATTTCAACAAGCCAGGTTCTCCCATGTCCAAGCCTTATTTAATTGCCCCTTCTATTTTATCTGCTGACTTTGCCCGTTTAGGTGAAGAAGTCGAGAACGTGTTGGAAGCAGGTGCAGACGTTGTCCATTTTGATGTCATGGATAACCATTATGTGCCGAACCTGACTTTTGGTGCGGGTGTTTGCAAGGCCTTGAAAAATTATGGGATTAAGGCGCCAATTGATGTGCATTTGATGGTTAAGCCGGTAGATCGCATGATCGGAGATTTCCTTGAAGCGGGTGCTGATATCATTACTTTCCATCCGGAAGCGTCTGATCATATTGACCGTTCTTTACAGTTGATCAAATCAGGTGGCGCCAAAGCGGGTCTAGTATTTAACCCAGCAACGCCACTGCATTATCTGGATTATGTACTGGATAAAGTCGATCAAATTCTGCTCATGAGTGTGAACCCGGGCTTTGGTGGACAGAAATTTATTCCAATGACTTTGGATAAATTGCGTCAGGCACGTCAACTGATCGATGCTTCAGGTCGTGATATTCGTCTGGAAGTCGATGGTGGTGTTACACCGAGTAATATTCGTGAAATTGCTGAAGCGGGTGCCGATATGTTTGTGGCGGGTTCAGCTATTTTTGGCAAGCCAGATTATAAAGCTGTGATTGATGAAATGCGTGCAGAGTTAGCCAGAGTAGGACAGATTCAACTCTAATCGCTAAAACATCAGATGCGCATAAATATGTGGATAACTTTATGGATAAGTGTGTAGATATCTATGTTGATAACCATATGGATATGTTGCATAAAATGTAATCATTTGTACCGTGGTTGATTGTGATTTAGACAATATTTGTATAAAAAGAACTCAAATTGGGTTCTTTTTTATTACATATAACCCTTATGTTTAGTGGTTATTTGTTAATCAAGAGTTAATAATTCAACCAAGTAAAAAATGATCAATGTCTCGCATATTTGTGTTTCATTATGTAATTACTCCAGACAAAGTTTAAATTTAATTGATGTGTATAACTTAATATTCTGAGTCCATTCTCATGTAATTGTTGTGGATGAATTGCCCGATTATTAGAACTATTTCTGACTTGGCATTTTCAACATCTACCATAACCAGAATAGCCATGAATGTCGTGAGGATTTGAGTAAGGCAAAGTTAAGTTGTATCTCGATAAGTCATGTTTTGTAAAAATAGCCAGATTACTGCAATGTGGTTTTATAAAATTTTTACACCTAGGAGGAACGACCTCCCTTGTGAATTGCATATCGGAATTTACAGGAAAAATCATCAGGACGGCCTGATTCTTATATAAAAGGAGGAGGGCTGCATGGCCTGGATCGTACTTATTCTTGCGGGTATTTTTGAAATCGTTTGGGCATATTCGATGAAGCTGTCTGAAGGCTTTACCAGACTTACCCCAAGTATTATTACCATTGTCTTCATGGTACTGAGTTTTGCTTTGCTGGCTTATGCGATGCGTACTTTGCCACTAGGTACAGCCTATACGATCTGGACCGGGATTGGTGTAGTGGGTTCATTTCTCATTGGTATTTGGGTTTTGGGTGAACCCGCTACAGCGTTGCGTATGCTGGCTGCCGTACTCATCATTTCCGGTCTGGTGCTGATGAAAGTATCCTCTTCATAATTTGTATCTGCCTGTCTCGGTGAACTGGGTTAATATAGAAAATGAACTCCAGTGATTGGGACAGGGCGCCATCATGAACTTAAGTTATCTCTATATGGATTCTCCCGTAGGTCAGTTACGACTGGTCGCGAATAAAACCGCGCTGGTAGCCGTGCTTTGGGACTGTGAACAGCCGAATCGGGTGAAACTGGCGACCTTGGTTGAAGATCCACAGCATCCGGTTTTGATTGAAACCAGACGTCAGCTTCAGGAATATTTTGCTGGTCAGCGCAATGTTTTTGACCTGCCTTTGGACTTTGCCGGTACTGATTTTCAGAAAAAAGTCTGGCAGGCGCTACTGAATATTCCCTACGGACAAACGCGAAGCTATCGCGACATTGCTGAACAGGTGGGTAATATCAAGGCGGTACGTGCCGTGGGTGCAGCCAATGGCAAAAACCCGATTTCGATTATTGCACCCTGTCATAGGGTGATTGGTCGCAGTGGCAAGCTGGTGGGGTTTGCCGGTGGTTTAGATAAAAAAGAAATCCTGTTAAATATTGAGCGGACGCATTCATAGATCTCTTTTATAAATCAAAAAATGATCGTTCTATTGATATTTAAATGAATATTAAAAGCTTCTTCTCCTTCTGGGATAAGAAGCACTGCTTCGCAATGGGAGGAGGGGGGTAAAACCTCTCCCTAGCCCTCTCCTACAAGGAGGGGGAATTTCCTTTGTAGTGATTATAAAAAATGATTCATGAAAGAACTTTAATATCTAAAAATTTAAAACAAATGAAAAATTAGAATATGGAGGTTCGGCTAGTGGAAATTAATCTATCCATACTTTGTGATTGGATTTATTTCGAAGCGGTATTCAAAGCAGCGTAAGCAGTCATAAGCTTTTACAAGCCCATAAAAAAGCCTTTGAATGATTCAAAGGCTTTTTGCTTTTAAATATTTGAAGCTTTCAGTTTTCCGGTAATCTCTGCCAGAACTTTAATCCGTTTTACTTCATCCCATAAAGCTTTTGCTTCAGGATAATGTTTCGACATCATGCCGAGCCATTGCTTGTAACGACCGACCATCCCGATCTCAGTTTTGGCTGGACCGTTGATAAAACGAATTTGCAGTTGCAGCAGTTCATTCCAGTTCAGCAAAGGTGCATCCGAATTTTGACGGATACATTGAGTCAGGTCGGGTGTGGTCACCGCACCACGGCCAATCATCAGGTCTTCGCAGCCAGATTCTAGTCGACACTGTTTGGCATCGGTATTGTTCCAGATTTCACCATTGGCGATCACATTGATCTTGAGTGCTTCACGAATCGGTTGTAACTGGTCCCAGAATGCTGGCGGAGTGTAGCCATCGGCTTTGGTACGTGCATGAACGGTGACCCAGGCTGCCCCGGCATCTTCAATGGCATGCGCATTTTCCAGCATAAAATTACGGTCCATATAACCCAGACGCATTTTGGCGGAAACCGGAATATGTGCAGGAACGGCATCACGCACGGCTTTAACCAGCTCATGCACCACTTCGGGTTCATCTAGCAGGACTGAACCACCGCGATGACGGTTCACGGTTTTGGCCGGACAGCCAAAGTTCATGTCAATTGCCGGTGCGCCCATGGCTGCCACTTTGGCGGCATTCGCTGCCAGCATCTCCGGATTATTTCCTAAGAATTGCACATGTACCGGTGTGCCTGCCGCCGTCTTGCCATCATTCAACAGTTCTGGACAATATGTGTGATAAATATGGTCGGGCAGAAGGGAATCGGTGACACGGATAAACTCGGTTACGCACCAGTCAAAGCTACCTACGGATGTCAGCACATCACGCATAATCGGATCGGTTAAGCCTTCCATGGGAGCAAGCACAAGTTTCAATGGTGCACACCTGTAAATTTAAAACGGTGTTATACGTTTTTTTAGGCAGCCTGTCTAGGCTGGATCGGAATTGAATGATGAGTACCTGAAAATTGAACTTTTTGGGCTGATATAAAAAGGCCTTTAATGCGGATTATTACTAGTAATGTATTCTATATAAAACATACAAAAAAGATCCTTTAATAGGATCTTTTTTGTTAATTAAAGCATGATTTCAAATCAATATTACTAGTAAAGAATATACAAATTATAAAAAAAACTAATTTCAGTTCTATGCCACAGCACTTTCATTAAATGCTTCAACTACCCCAAATATGTTGTCAGCATCGGCATCACCAAACACACCATCAATCCCTTCATAATGGATTTGATTGAATGGTGGTTCATAAAGCTGCGACGCTTCTAATGTTCCCCGAATGGTCAAATGCTCAATCACCATTTCGATAAAACGAATCTGCTTTTCATTGTAAGTTGAGCCTTGCAGATATTTAGAGAAGGCTTCCTGAACTGCCTGACGATCTAATCCAACCAATGAACGGATAAATAACGGTAAAGATTTTTCAGTACCAAAACATTCTTCAAACTTCTCTTTGCTTTCCACTTCCTGAGCGTCAAACACAAATCGTTCTAGTTCGTTCAGGTCAGTTGGGGTAAGAGCTAAGCCACGCTTCAACTTGGCAATGGTGATGTGATCTTCATTGGATTTGATAAAGCTCTCAACTCGTTTACGGTATTGAGCAATGTTTACACCACTGGAAACCACGGGAATATCCACCTCTGTTGCTTCACCAATTTCATCATCAAGCATCGAGTACACAATCGTTGAGGTAGATTTCTCAATCAGCTTCACCAATCCCCGAATGCGTTTACGCATCGACTCCAGTATTGGAACAGTGATGCCTTCCCAATAAGCTTCAGTTTGTATTTCTTGAATCAGGTTAATCTGTGCAGCTACCACAGGAATATTTTCTTTAGTTTCCAATTTAGAAGTGATTTCGATGACTTTATTGGCATAAACCTGAATTGCCTTAGTATTTTTTTCCAATACAGCAAGTTCGATGTTATAGCAAAGCATGTCAAACAGCTTGGCTTCTAGTGGTTCAGACTCTAGTTCGTTCGGAAGTTTGGAAATGTGTTCTCGTAATGTGCCAATTGCGAGGTCATCCAAATTGTCCCAGGCAGTATCAGTTTTAAAGTATTCAACATGCTCAATTTCAGATTTAACAATGAAGTTGTCTTTGTTCATCGACTTCACTTCAGTCTGCAAGCTCTGACGCATTTCTTGCTGTACAGCTTTCATTTCTTCAGTTTGATAATTGGGTGAATTAAGCAAACTCAAAACATTCAAACGAGCTTTAAATAGGCGTTGTCCCAATGGTTCTGTGGTCGAAATAGGCGCACCATCAGGATTTTCATTGAAGTATTCAAAATTGGAACAGTAGTCGAAAATATAGAATTCTTTCTTGTCCATTTCAGGGGCAAATAGATCTTTGCAAAGCCGTGTACCACGCCCAATCATCTGCGTAAACTTCACTTTTGAGCGTACAGCTTTGAAGAAGACAAGGTTGACCACTTCAGGAACATCAATCCCTGTATCGAGCATATCTACAGAAATCGCGATTTGTGGATCAGCCAGATCTTTTTTACTAAAGCTATCAATCAAGCTCTGTGCATACTTGGTCGAGTGCGTAATCACACGGGCAAACTTACCGTCATAGTGCGGATAGTTTTTATCAAAGCGTTCTGCAATGAAGTTGGCATGGTTCTGATTGACTGCAAAGATGATAGTTTTACCCAACATATCGCCACCTTCAACCTTGATGCCATTTTCCATCAAGTGCTGAAGCATCTTGTCTACCGTACCTGTATTGAACAGTTCTTTGTTGATCTTGGATGCTGTCACCTCATCAGGGGCATCACCACCATCCCAATCCAATTCATCCCAATGCAGTTTTTCTTCTTCTGAAAGCTCATCATATTTCACGCCTTCACGCATGAATTTCAACGGTACAGAATAGGCTTTAGGTGGCACGAGATAACCATCGGCAATCGCTTGGTTTAAATCGTAGTAATCGGTTGGGACACCGCTTTCCAAGCCAAATAATGCATAGGTATCACGGTCTACTTCATCACGTGGTGTAGCCGTCAAACCGACAAGCAAGCTGTCAAAGTATTTAAAAATCTCACCAAACTTTTGGTACACGCTACGGTGGGCTTCATCGACAATAATCAGGTCAAACATACCTGTACCGTATTTACGTGTGCCATCCGCATTCATTTCATCAATCAAGCCCATCATGGTTTGATAGGTAGACAGATAAACCCGTCCATTCTGAGTTTTGCTCTCGACCAGATTGACAGGTGCAGAATCAGGTAGGTTGGCTTTAAAAGCATTGGTGGCTTGTATCACCAGTGAAGTACGATCCGCGAGAAATAGGACTTTCTGCACCACATTGGCTTTCATCAACACATCGACCAAAGCAATTGCAGTACGGGTTTTTCCTGTGCCTGTTGCCATGATGAGCAAGCCTGCGCGTTCCTTACGCTGAAATGCTGCAAGCATAGCTTTGATGGCACGGGTCTGATAGTAACGCTCGACAATATTGGCATTGATTGGGAAGCTACCAAGATCAGGGTTGTTTTTACGTCTTTCGATCAGGCGTTTTAGTTCAGCTTGAGTATAGAAGCCATGCACCAAACGAGGTGGGCCACCTTGTACATCATTCCAGATACGGGTGCGGTAGCCATTGGTATAGAAAATGACAGGCCGTTGTCCCGTTTGCTGCTCCAAACAGTCAGCATACAGTTTTGCCTGTTGTTGTCCCACTTCTGGATCGACCGAGGTACGTTTCGCTTCTACCAAGGCCAAAGGTAAGCCATTGGCATCATACAGAACATAATCGACTGAACCTTTACCTGAAGTGCTTGGCATGCCTGTGACTGGAACTTCTTCTCGCGCAGTAACGCCAATTTCCCAACCTGCTTCTTCTAGTAAAAGATCAATTTTTAGTTTACGGGTTTCGTCTTCTTTATAGTCGGTATGGTCTTGAACTTTGCTATTGGCAAGTTTGGCTTGTTCGACTTGCTGACGTTTCTGCGCTAGATCAGCATCAATATTGGCGAGCAGTTTTTCACGTTCTTCCAGACTTGCGGAGAGTTCTAATAGTTTTTGTTCACGTTCACGCAACGCTTTGTGTTGTTCTGCAAATTCTTTATCAAAGGCTTTGGCTTCTTGCTGTAGCTGCTCTTTGTTTGCTGTGACTGGTTGCGTGCTATCTGCATTAGGAATCAGTTTAGGGTTAAATAGAACAGCCTGAGAGCGATCTTTTGAGGGTGAGCCATAATTACGCTCAAACCATACGTAGATCAGGAAGAGATGGCTGATGTGTTTAACCGTTTCTTCAGTGGTCAGTTGTTTGAATTTTTTGCCATGTACCGCACTGTTGCCCACCATGCGGATGTTATCCATCTTGTCCCAAATATAGGGTGGGATAATTTCCTTAAATTTTACATCAGTGATCAGGCTATACAGCGATGGATCATAGGGTTGAGTCAGTTTTTTATCGTATTGATACAGCCAAAAAACAAGATTTTCTAATGAATTTCGGGCAAACATTAAGGATGCTTGAGGGGAAATATACACAAGCTTTTCAGCTTCTTTTGCGGTGAGTGCTAACTTGCTAAACTCAGGCTCTAAAAACTGAAAGTTGCTCATATATATACCCTCAAATCTAAAATTAATTAAAGTTATAAATTTCCGCTAAATGCTTGGTTTTGTAATGATTTGAATAACTGTTTAGAAGATTCTAAACTTTTATTAGCATTTAACTTTAACATTTCAATACTATTGTATATTTCAACAAATTTCTTCTGTAAATCCCGTGGTGGTAAATAGACTGGTAATTCTCTCAACTTACCTAATGTAATTTCCCTAAATGTAGCCCCCTTAACTTGCTTTTGAATCCAGTTCTGAGTTGCCTGACATCTTAAATGATATAACGCATATTCACGTTCTATATTTTCGCCAACAGCGATACGAGCTGTTCCTTGTGTTAAATTTGCACCATTTAAAATTTTAGGTACTAAGGCTGTCGTACCAACGGTTGCCCGGATACTCATAACAATATCACCCGTTTGAACTTCGGAACGTTTAAATTTTTTAGCAATTTCTGGGTCAGTTCTACTCAAATTTTCAGTCAGAATACTTCCATTTTTGATGTCTCCTGTACGAATGTAGGGAATACCATCACGATATTCTTCACCTGCTTGTACAATTCCATAAGTCACGATAGTCGTATTATTAACAACTTCACTCAAAGGCTTGGTTTGCCAGTTCATTGGATTAATTTGGAAATCACCAAACATATCAAGGAATGTTGCTTGTAAAAGCTGATCTAATTTTTCAATCGCTTGCTGACGTTTTTGGCGTAGCTCATCTGCTTTATCTAAAATAGAAGCAATTCGGCGTTGTTCTGAAAGTGAGGGAAGAGGCACTTCTAAATCTTTGATTATCCCTTGAGAAATATTAGGTTGACCACCACCAACTCGACGACTTAAAAGATAAGGTTTTGATGCTTCTAAAAACCTATATAAATAATTTACATCACAAACGTTTTCATCAGGTGCGATATTACAAATAGCTTGATTCGTTGTTGCATCAAAAGTTAGTTGAGAGACTTCACCAACTGTTGCACCGTACATAGCTATTAATAATGAGCCTTTAGATACTAATTTGGCAGATGATTTTTCAACAGCTAACTCGGTTATATATTCTTCTACACTCGTTATATAACGGTTTTTTAGTTCGCCAGACTTGACCCATGGGATAGTACCATTTTCAAAGAATTTACTATTTGACCGTGATGGTGTGCCGCCACTACCAGTCCTACAGAAACTACTGAGCTTTTTAGATTGAATTGTCACTTCAACAACTCCTTAAGCTCATTCATTCCTTTCAGAATCTCCTGCTCAAGCAATTCTAAATCCGCCAAAATATTGCTTGGTGTTTCATACTCTACTTGCTCATACACCACTTCTTTATAACGATTAATCGACAAGTCATAACCATTAGCAGCAATATCGGCCTTATCAACCAAGAAACTTTGTTCAGTCGCTTTGCGATCAGACTCAGCTTCTAAGTTTTTAAAACGGGAAACAATGTCAGGAATGTTGTTATTTTCATGCTTAGACGCATCGAGTTCATTACGCTTATCATCTAGCGAATAACCATCAGCCTGCATGTCATAGAACCAAACCTTATCTGTACCACCAGTTTCAGTTTTGGTGAAAATCAGAATGGCAGTCGAAACGCCTGCATACGGTTTAAACACACCTGAAGGCATAGAAATAATTGCTTCAAGCTTTTGCTCTTCCACAATCTTTTGACGCAAATCTTTATGTGCTTTAGAAGAACCAAATAACACCCCATCAGGCACAATAATCGCAGCACGACCACCCGTTTTTAATATGCGTAAGAACAAGGCTAAAAATAGAAGTTCCGTCTTTTTAGTTTTGACAATTGCCTGAATATTTTTGGCACAGCTTTCGTAGTCCAAGCTGCCTGCAAATGGTGGATTGGCAAGAATCAAACTGAACTGACTCTCAATATGTGAATGTGCTTCGCTTAAAGAATCACGGTTTTCAATACTTGGATTTTCTACACCGTGCAGCATCATGTTCATCGAACCAATACGAAGCATGGTGCTATCAAAGTCATAACCAAAGAAGGTTTCTTCACTGAAGCGTTTTGCTGTTTCAGGATTGGCAAAAATCTCGGTGCTATGATGTTCGTTTAAGTATTCACTAGCTGCAACGAGGAAGCCTGCTGTACCACATGCAGGGTCACAGATGGTATCCGTTGGCTTCGGCTGCATCAACTCCACAATCATCTTGATAATATGACGAGGAGTACGGAACTGACCGTTACGACCTGCTGATGCGATTTTACCGAGCATGTACTCGTAAATATCACCTTTGGTATCTTTGTCATCCATTGGCACAGCAGCCAATAGATCAACCACCTTTGTTAGAAGGGCAGCATTTGGAATTGTAAAACGAGCATCCTTCATGTGATGACTGTAAGTGGTGTCATCTTCACTGCCAATACTTTTAATGAATGGGAAAACTTCGTTAGCGATGGTGCTGTAAAGCTGAGTTGGATCACCAAGGGTAATAAATTTAGACCAACGTAAGTGATCTTGTTCTGGTGTAAAAATTGGTTTTTCTACAGAAAGTTTGAGACGGTTAGCTTTCTTTTCTTTGGTGATCTGAATTTCATCAAGTCGGCGGATAAAGAGCAAATAAGTCATTTGCTCAATGACTTCTAGAGGGTTAGAAATACCACCACTTGCAAATGCATCCCAAATTTGATCAATTTTGCTTTTAATTTCGCCTGTAATCACGGTACGACTCTCAAATTTCTTTGAAGGTATTGTGGTAGAAATCAAGAAAAAAATCTATTTGAATTAAAGGAGATGCGACAGGGCTTGGCGTGAATAGATAAGTTAGTCTTTCTATGAACAGTCTAGCTTATCTATTGAAAATTATATTTTTATAATAAAGGTATCGTATCTAGCCAAGTATCGTAGACGATATATCCTTTATCTCGAATTTTGTTATAGAGATTATAAAAGTATTCATCAGTATTGTTAATTAATTCAATTTGTTCTGGAAGCAGGTTGTCTGAGTAGAAGAATATTTCTTTGGGCTGCCTATCTAAAATCTCTTCTAGCTGGTGCACTATCTCTTTTTTCTCATCATCGAATACATATAACTTCCTGTCCCCATCTATAACGCTCTGTAATTCTCCCTCAAAATGACTAATTTTCTCTTGGCATTCAACAGTCCAATTAATGAAATTTTGAGCTAGGTTAAGGCCTTTCAACATATCTTGATACTGTTTTATTTCTGCAAGGAAAACTCTATTTGCTTTGACATAAGCCCTAAAATGAACAGGTAGATCTTCAATGTCAGTTTGAATGAAAAACAATTTGTTTTTTCTATTATGTCGATTCCTAGGACTGCTAACTTTTTTATTATTTCCCCGATTGCTCTTAGATGTGGAAATTATTTGAGTCACGGCGAAATCTTTAATTTTCTGTTCTAGGATTCCTTTAAATTCAAACTTTTGAGCTTTATATTTAATTGTACCTTCAATTTCTAAATCACTAAACTCATGATTAAATGATACTTTTTTAAAGTAGATATCATTGCCATCATCATCACCTATTGAACCTTGATATTTTTTCCCAATCACATTTTGAGTTACGTAGATTGAACCCTCTTTTTTAGCTACACCTTCAAAGCTCCATGAATCAGAGTCGCCAGCTCCATATGCCCATTTCATAGAGAAAGCTATTCCATCTTCACGAAGTAGTAATTCTTTAACCTCAAGACGATGTTCTTGATCTTCAAATTCAGGAAAATCCAACAATCCACTAAATTTATTCATAACTCTAAAATTCCATTTATATTTATTAGGTATAAATATACACATTATTAATGACTTAGTAATGAGGTAAGAGATAAAAAAACTATGGTAATAATTCTTTAGGATTAATTTTTAAAGCTGAAGCTATTTCATATAGTTTCTCGACCGTAAGATTGACTTCGCCACGCTCAATACGCCCCATATAACTACGATCTATTCCACACTGTAGTGATAGGGACTCTTGTGTAATCTTATTTTGATGTCTCGCATTGCGTATTAATTGACCGATTGAAACTGATAATTCTGACATTTGATACCAACTGTTCAAAAAATAGAAATATCAGCAATTGAGGACTATATATCCACGGATTATAATCCTCTTTTTTTAGATTGAAATTCAACCATGCAAAAAGTCTTTAGCTTACCCTTGTACAATGATTTTATGAAAGTATTTGATAATAATAGGATTATAAGCTGGAGAGCTAAAAATTTTTGGAATGCAATGGAAATTAACCCCTGTTTCGACAAAAACAAAATTCGACGCCAAATGTATGCTGGTTTAAAAATACTCGTAATATGTGAATACCTGAAAATTGATACAAGCCGTTCAAGTAAGAAAGTCTTCGTTTATAGTGAAACTGAAAGATTAGAAGAATTAAGAAATAAATATAAAAATGAAAAACTTAATGTGATTTTTTCTGATAAGAAAAAAGCACTTTTAGATGAGATTGAGGAAAAAGAAGCTAATATAAATTTTATCAATAATTTGTTATCTGCTGATAAGTCATTAGAGAGATATTTCATTGAAGTTAAAGAAATATTGGAGAAAGATATAAAAAAATTTAAAGCTCACATTAAGCTAATGGACGATATTATCTAAAACAAACCCATTTCAATAATTCAATATAATTCAAATAATTACAATAAAAAAATAGCCTTGACTTAAGCGTATCCATTCGCTATTTTCTCGTCCAATTTATTTATAGTTAGTCTGAAATGCTCCGATCTATTCAACAAGTTAAAGATGATTTCTCTAATACTGGAAAATCTATCGCTGAATGGGCTAGGGAGAATAGCTTTTCCCCTGATTTGGTTTATCGAATCTTAAAGACCAATAAAATCCCGAAACGTGGTGAAAGCCATAAAATTGCGGTCAAATTAAAAATTAAGGAGCAAAAAAATATGGAGTAATTTCACATTATTCCTTTTTTATTGCAGAAAGTATAAAGACCCATGCGGGAACATGAGTCTTTATAAGTTTGTCTTTAACTAGTACGTCCAAGACAAATTCATTCTAAAAGACATTGATATTCTTATCAATGTTCTAGGGTGCTTTCTGCTTTTTATTTTCTTGATTATTTTTTGAGCAAATAGATATGCAGACCGTTAAAGTTATTACAAAAGTAGTAAACGATAATTCAGGTGTTTTTACAGAAATACCTGTATTACTTGATAAAAACAAAGAACCAATAATGCCTCTAGTTGAGTACGCTTTAAAATTGAAACGTGATGGCATGAGTCAATCAACGATTAGTAATCACATCAAGGCAACTCAACTTTTACTTGAATACATGACTGCGAATGTGAGTGGATTTAATTCTCCGCAATCCTTGTTTGAGAATTTCAGTAGCCGATTATATACAGGCACGATTGGGGAGGATGGTTTAGATCCATCGGGTTTGTATTGGTTACCTTGCAGTAAACAAGTCGCCAGATCACACATCAATGCCTTGAGCAAAATGACTGATTGGTTAGCCGAAAAACAAGGTTCAATTTCAGTAAACCCACTTGTTGAGGCTGACAGTTTGAAAAAACGCCTTAACTACGCTGCTTGGTTTCGCAAGAATCAGCATAACTTCCTTGGTCACATCAAAGATAAGCACATTAATTCAACCGTCCTATATGCTCGTAGTGTTCAAGGTAAACGTCCATTGGGTAAACAATCACAAGAGGCGATAGAGTTTCCTGAGCGATATTTTGAAGCTTTTTATTTCGATGGTTTAGGAGGTGCGATAGACCGTAGGGTTGTATTACGTGACCAATTAATTCTACTGCTCATGCATGGCGGTGGCTTGCGTGAATCAGAGGCTTTACACCTGTGGCTTGAAGATGTCTTAATCGACCCATCACACCCGAATAGCGTTAAGGTTCGCATCTATCACCCAGAGGACGGTAAAGCCCCGAATAACTGGCGTGGCCGTTCAGGCAAAACAACTCGTGCTGCTTACCTTAAAGAGAAATATGCATTAAGCCCCCGTAATCACCTCATGGGCAAGAAACGAGTCGGATGGAAAAGCCGAGTCACGGACAGCAAAGATGAATATTTGGAAGTTCACTGGTTTCCGACTGTCTTTGGTGAAGTATTTGCCTTACTTTGGCAAAACTACACTCGGTTTTTGACTGCTGTTGAGCGCAATCACCCTTATGCCTTTGTGAGCTTTCACCGTGAGCATACAGGCAATCCATATACGCTTAATGCATTCCATGATAGCTACCGTAATGGCTTAAAGCGTATAGGGCTTAAGCCATGTAAAGCCGATGGCTTATCCCCTCACTCACACCGACACAGCTACGGCAGACGTTTACGCAGAGCTGGCGTACCAGAAGTTGTGATTAAAAAGTGTTTACATCATGCCTCTTTGGAGTCGCAAGCGGTTTATACCACACCAACAGCAAAAGAAGTTACAAATTGCCTTAATGCAGCAATGCAACAACTCTTAAACCCAACAGAGCCAGTGGAGCGAGTAGGTACACCGAGTTGGGAGGTGTTAACTGAGCATGGCTTTAACGATATTGACCCCGATGGATTGTTTACTGGCAAGAACCCAAAATATGGAAAGTGCAATGACTACTAACACAACACCTAAAAAGAAAAAGTTTGATGGCCGCACTTCGGATTTAACCTTGCGGTGGCTTGTAAATAATCATGGCAAACAATGGGAAACATGGAGGCAATTGGCTGAGGAATGGATTAACACTCAAAATTCAGCAACGTCAACTAAACTTAATGCTTTATGTATTTTTTTTGAGGTTTACCTATGTGACACAGTACCTTTTACATCGGACGTTGTGAGTCTATTCAAGGGAAAAAGTGGCTGGAAAGCCTCAACTGATGAATTGAAACGTATCGTGCTGGAAAAGACCAACCGTGCTGACAATTCAGCTACAGTAACCCTATTAAATTATTGCAAAAAATTCATCGACTGGGTGCTAGATGCTCATTTCAGCGATAAGAACGACAACAACGTAGCTATCCGCTTATACGCCAATCCTTTAGAGCAAGTCAAAGGCAAAAGAAATTGTACTGAAACCGTTCATAATCCACTGCCATACCGTTACATTTGCGATTTGCGCAATATATTGTGTCCAAAGCCGAGAGGATTTTTTTCTGATTGGAAGTGGGCACAGCATCAGACCGGGCAAGGTAATCAGGGTGGTGACTGGTTTGAAGTCGATAAAAGTCTAATTAATAAAAAAGACCTTGATTGCGTGTGGCGCATCAAAGAAATTACTCGTAGTAGTAAGCGCATAACCATTCATCAAATCTGGTCACCAGTGGTCAGCATGGTGTTGTTCATTAAGCTCCATTTGCCACTACGTACCTATCAGGTACGCATGCTCGACTCTGGTGAGGCTGACACACTGCGTTATGAGAATGGAAAATGGATTAAAAACTCTCATACATTTGCTTTGAATCGCTACAGTAAAGGTGTGTTTCGCCAATTTAAAGACAATGCCACAGGGTTGGAGTCAACAGGCCTGTATATCAGTACCAACAAAACCGCAGACCAAAATAAGGATGAATTTGAGCGTGGTTATGAAATACCTTGGCAAAATGAAGATGTGCTATTCTGGCTCGAAAAACTGCGTAATTGGCAAGAAAAATACAACCCCATCAGCAAGCCTACTGACTGTACTACGTTAGAGGTAAAGCATACTAACGGGAGAAAATCGAAAGCCTATTTAAGCGCAATGGGATACAGTTGCTTTCTGTTTCGTGATGCAACAGCAAATAAGCTAGAAGATAAAGTTAAGCCTGTTCAAGACACAACAGTATCAAAGAGTTGGTACAAGTTACTTCACCAACTTGAGCAAAATCTTTTATCTTCTGGTGAAGCCTTATCTGACGGGACAGCACTGCGATTGGTGCATGATTATGGTGAAGATTATAAGCACTCTAAAAAAAATACTGAGTTCCCCTTACACAGCCTGCGTGTCTCGCTGATTACCTGTTACATCATGGATGCTAAATTACCTTTGCCTGTAGTATCAAAGCTGTTAGCAGGTCACTCACGCATTATTATGACAGTTTATTACACCAAGCTGACTCCTGCGGTGATGAAAGAGAAAATGACCGAAGCGAATAAATTGCTTGATGATAAATCACAAGAGAGTGTTCGCACATTCCTAAAAGATGCTGAAATGCGTCAAATTGAGTGCAAAATGGCATATCACGATGGTCAATCTATTGAGGCTGTATTAGTTAATCGAAACCCACTTGGTTGGGAAAACCGTCATCATGGTTTGTGTCTAGTGGGTGGTAATACCGTTCGCTCTAATGAAGCCAAAACCGTTGCGGGTTGTTGGAATGGTGGTGAGTTATTACAAGATTCAATAATTCCCCAGCTTAGAGTTTATAACCAAGTGGCTCACGGTTTTGAAAATTGTGTTCGCTGTCGTTGGTTCATTACTGATGCTCGCTATCTTCCTGCACTCAATGCTCACCTTAACTTTATGAGTTATAAAGCCCATGAAGCTGCTAATTTAGCGGTTCAGTTAGAGAGCGAGATAGAGGTGATGGATGACCTCAAATACGAAGCTGAATGTGAGGGTAAACCATTTACTCAATATAATGAGCTACAAGCACTTCATCGCAGATATGAGAAGCAATTAGTTGAAGCTGATGAATTCACAAAAGACTGGATTGCAACATTTGGGTTGATCCGTCGAATTATCGAAATCGAGCAAGATCGTACTGAAAGCGATACTACGAATAAACTGTTTGCAGTAGGCTCAGTGAGCGACATTAAAGTTGGCTTTTTGGAAACGGATTCCGAATTGTTACAACTGTCTTTGCTTTGTGACGATGCTGAATTTTATCCTGACATACTTGATGATGTTAAGAAGACTCCAACGATTGAGCGAAGAACTCAAAGCTTAAGCCGTTTTATGATGCGTAAGGGTTATATACCACACCTCCTCATACTTGATAAAGATCAGCAACTTATTGCGGCAAACGCGATGATGCGCCAAATGGCACTACAAGCTAACCCAACAGACAAATTGGATGGTTACAAACAAGTAGCAAGCTACTTGGAGCTTGGTCAATTTATGCAAGACAATAAACTACTCGACTCAGGCATTAATGCATTAGAGCACAGTATAAATTCATCAGTTAATAGCATTTCAATAAAATCATTAGGTTCAAATGTTGTTAAAGGAGATTCTCCAAATGCAGGTTGATATTAATACTATTCTGGAAGACCTAAAATCAGGTAAAGCAAGTCGCACACAAGACTCTTTAGATAAGCTGAATGCCTTATTAGAAGCTCGATTTAAAGTAGGTGAAAAAGATTACTCCATTGCAGCGATTGGTCGAGTATCAAAAGCCGAAGGTGGCGTTGGTGCGGTTAGCATTCGTAACAAAACGGGTGAGCATTTTCGCCTTTTGATTGATGCGTGGGCAACCAAAGCCAATACCACAATGAAAAAGCCACCTGTACCTCAATCCAGAAAGCTAGATACACCATCTGATATGGATTTATTGAAGCGATTAGATGACCCCGCAATGAGGGCTGTTTTTGGTCAAATTATTGCCGAGAAGAATAAACTAAAAGCAGAAAACCACATTCTTAAACAAAATGCGGAAGTCGTTGTAGATATGCGACCAAATCGGGTGATTCATGCCGAGCAAGTGCATCAAAAAGTCGAAGTATTGCCATCATTAGATGGTGTGCTCCTACAGGCAGATATTGAAGCTTTGGAAGATTCTATTAACACAGACAAAATGAAACAGCGAGGTTGGACACTATCTAAATATGGAGCCGTTAAGGATGAGCATGGGCGACCACTGTTTAAAAATGGGTTTGTGTTAGCTATTCAGAAGATATTGGATCAGGTGTAGTCTTTGAATGGATTAGGGCTATTTATATATTAATTTTATACATATATAAAAAGAAAGATGTAAGATAAGAACTTGATATTCAAGGCTATACTTACATCTTTTTTTCATTTTATACGCTTTCTACTAGAAAGAGCAAGTGTTAAAGGCCTTTAAAAGTGAAGCTTAGGATGATTTAGCGATATCCAGCCATTTTAATCAGCCAGTTTCTCGACTTTCATACTCTCACGATAATACTGACAGCCCTTGTACAACAGGAAGCAACCAATCAATCCGGCAATCGCATTGACGATCGAGATTGAGTTACCAACCATTAAGGTATTCTGGAAATATTTATCCGTGATTAACGCCACTGCGGTGGTTCCGACGCCTAAGGCAATCAGGTTTGAAACCAGCAGGAATTTGGCAGATACCTGTGCGCGTAGCTGATTCGGTGTCAGCATTTGCGTAGCAGCAGCCGATGCAGGAATCGGGAAAGTGGAGAAGAACATCGCCACAAAAATCAGCGCAAATGAAAGCTGCATATTATCGACCTGAGTAAACAGCACACTCGGAATAATCAGCGCTGCACAGCCAATGGCACCGGTACGAATTGCAGCATCGCTATAGCCACGTTTCGAGAAGAAGTCGATCAGCCAGCCACAGAACAAGGCACCCGAAGTATTCGCGACTAGAATAATCGTACCGAGGATATAACCGGTTTGACTCGCATCCAGACCGAAATTACGCATGTAATAGGCAGGTGCCCAGCCCAGCAGCGAATACAACATCATGGTATAAAAAGAAAAACCAATAAAATGACAAAAGAAGGTCTTTTTATGTGTCTTGATAAAACCAATCGAATTTTTGAAAGAGGCCTTAATGACCTGACCATCCTGACCGACTTTCATGCCCTTACGTGCAGGTTCACGCACCGTCAGCACCATGAGCAGTGCCAGCAATACACCCGGTAGACCGACAATCATAAAGGTGAGTTGCCAAGTTTTCACTTCACCAATGAGAGGTAAGGCTACGAAGCTGACATCTTTTAGCAGGCCAATCACATAGCCGCCAATCAGGAAAGCTAGGCCAGAACCAATAAAGGCACCAATCGCATATACACCGAGTGCACGGCCTAATTTATCTTTTGGAAATAAATCGGCGACGATCGAATAAAAGGCAGGGGAAAGCGCAGCTTCGCCGGCACCTACACTCAGACGCGCAATAAACATTTGAATAAAGTTTTTACTGAGACCACAGGCTGCTGTGGCGAGACTCCAGAATGCAATCCCGGTTGCAATAATTTTAATTCGGGACTTTCGATCCGCCAGCGCGGCAATGGGCAGACCCATAATGGCATAAAACAAGGAGAAGGCCAGACCTTGTAACAGGCTGAACTGGGTATCGCTCAGCATTAAATCGGCTTTAATCGGTTCAATCATGAGCGATAAAATTTGACGGTCTACAAATGACAGAATGTAAGCCACCATACAAATGACCACCACATACCATTGATAGGTGCTGCTTTCCGGTGGCGGTTCAATCTGTTCAGACAGCGGCACAGCCGTTTCTGTCGGTGTAGGCTCAAAATTTTGATTTGTTGGTTGAATCGTCCTTTCAACCATTTCTAGGTTCAGCGATTTATCATTCATCATGCAACATCCTGTGCTGATCGTTTGAGATATTTATTTGATACTTTTAATATGCTTGTTATTTTTATATTGTATCGTATTTAATTAATCTAGAGCCTAAATAGAGAGACGTCAATCTGTTTTTAAAAATAGATACAAATAATTTTTAAAGGCAAAAAAAAGGAATCATAATGATTCCTTTTTTTGAGTTTAAATTTTTAGCCACGCTCAACCAGCGTTAAAATATCGTAGGTTGCAACCAGTTCATTGCGTTGGTTTTTTACTTTAATATCCCAGACCACGACACCATGTGGCTTCTGTGCCGGATCGCGCAGTGCTTTTGGAGTTTTCTGCTTACAGGTCAGTTCTACCTGAATGGTATCGCCAATTTTCACCGGTTCTACAAAGCGCAAGTTGTCCATGCCATAGTTGGCAATGACTGGGCCCTGGGCGGCATCAACGAATAAACCGGCTGCGGCAGACACCACGAAATAGCCATGTGCCACACGTTCACCAAACAGGGATTCTGCTGCAGCAATCTTGTCCATATGCGCATAGAAGTGATCACCGCTCAGGCAGCCGAAATTCACCAGATCCGCTTCGGTCACGCTACGTCGTGCAGTCAGTAAACGCTCGCCTATACGCAATTCATCAAATGATTTTTTAAAAGGATGCACGCGGTCTTCAAAGACTTGAGCTCCAGCCGTCCAGCTATGGCCGACCTGAGTCATGGCATTTGGTGAGCCTTGAATCGCAGTACGTTGCATATAATGTTTGACTGCACGCAAGCCGCCGAGTTCTTCACCGCCACCGGCACGTCCCGGTCCACCATGAACCAGTAAAGGTAATGGAGAGCCATGTCCGGTACTTTCTTTGGCACTTTCAGCATCCAGAATATGGACACGACCATGCCATGGCGCAATTTTGCTGAGCAGTTGTTCAATATTTTCATCGGTATTGCGTACGATGGATGCCACCAGGCTACCTTCGCCACGTGCCACCAGGTCAGCCAGCTGAGCCAAGTCAGTATATGGCATTAAAGTCACTACAGGCCCAAAGGCTTCAATCTTATGAATGTTTTCTGCCTGAACTGGTGCTTTGCAGACCAGTACTGTCGGTGGGTAACATGCAGCCTTCTCCGTATTTTGTACTTGAATATTAAAGTCCTGACGCAAGTGGCTACCGAATACGATCTTTGCATCCTGGCTGAGCTGTTCAACTTTTGCAGCGACATCATGTTTCTGTTTGACGCTGGCCAAAGCCCCCATGCTGACGCCTTCCTGAGCGGGGTCACCGACGACCACTTTTTTCAGTTTTGCAATCAGGCGACTTTGTACTGTATCCAATAGCTTGGCTGGCACAAAGGCACGACGAATAGCGGTACATTTCTGTCCGGTTTTGGTGGTCATTTCACGGAAAACTTCACGGACAAATAAATCAATCGTTTCATCATTAGCTTGCGCCGTCAAAATCGCACTGTTGACCGAGTCTGCTTCCATGGTGAATGGAATCGAGTAGGCATTTAAGTGTGGATGCGAACGCAGTTTTTGCCCTGTTGAAGCAGAACCGGTAAAAGTGACCGTATCTTGAGGATTTAAATGATCAAATAAATCATAGACCTGTCCGCAAATGAGCTGCAGTGAACCTTCTGGCAAGAAACCGCTTTCATGAATGGCTTTAACTACGGCATGAGTCAGCTCGGCACCTTCGGTCGCCGGTTTGACAATACAGGGTACGCCTGCCAGCAGTGTCGGTGCGATTTTTTCCAGCATGCCCCAGATCGGAAAGTTAAAGGCATTGATATGCACGGCGACACCGGCTTTAGGCGTCAGAATATGTTTCGCGCCAAAGCTACCTTGCTTAGAAAGAGGAATCCAGGCATCTTCGACCCATGCTGTTTCATCACTCAGTTCGCGACGCACCAAACTCGAATAGGCATATAAGGTGCCAACTCCGCCTTCAATATCAATCCAGGCATCTTTACGGGTACAGCCGGTTGCTTTGGCAAGCTCATAAAAGTCTTCTTTGCGTTCCATCAAATATTGTGCCACTTGCTTCAGTGCATTGGCACGTTGATGGAAGGTCCATGTGGCAATAGCCGCGCCTTTTTGTTTGGCATACTTCACCACGGCTTGGGTATCGATGCCCTGACTGCCGACCTGATAAACCGCTTCACCGCTAATGGCATGATAAACCGTACGTAAATCGGCTTGCGCTGTGTATTCCTGGCCGTACACCAGTGAAGCTAAGCTTTTGATGGCAATAGGATTATGGGTTGATGCAGTATCTTGATAATCCGTTGTGCTTGAGCTGCTGTCTAACTCTAACATTGTAAAAACTCCATTTATGATACGTTTTGAGAAGTATTTTAATTTTGATGTTTCATAATTTGTGTTGAAAAATTGAAAATGTCAATCATAAATCTGTGTTTAAAAATACATAACAATAAAATAAAAAATATTAAGTTATATAAAACAAATATTTATTAAAAATAAGGATAAAAATTAAATGATACCAATAAATAGATATTGATTTTAATTACGTATCGTTTTAATTTGGGTGTATCAACACTTGGGATAAGTGAGGGAACAATGAATAACCAACAACAAATCTTCGATCAAAAGATTGAAAAGGATATTTCCATCGAGCCGAAGGACTGGATGCCGGATGCTTATCGTAAGACCTTGATTCGTCAGATCGGTCAGCACGCACACTCTGAAGTGGTGGGTATGTTGCCGGAAGGCAACTGGATTACCCGTGCACCGACCTTAAAACGTAAAGCCGTACTGATGGCAAAAGTCCAGGATGAAGCCGGTCATGCGTTGTATCTATACAGTGCTGCAGAAACCCTGGGTGCGGATCGTGACGACATGATGGATAAACTGATTGCCGGTCGCATGAAATATTCATCCATTTTTAACTATCCAACCCTGAGCTGGGCCGATGTTGCCGCGATTGGCTGGCTGGTGGATGGTGCAGCAATTGTCAATCAGGTTGCGCTGTGCCGTACGTCTTACGGTCCTTATGCCCGAGCTATGGTGCGTGTCTGTAAGGAAGAAAGTTTCCATCAGCGTCAGGGCTTTGAAGCCATGATGGAACTGGCCAATGGTACGCCGGAACAAAAGCAGATGGCACAGGATGCAGTGAACCGTTTCTGGTGGCCGGCACTGATGATGTTTGGTCCAAGTGACGATAATTCACCGAACAGTGCACAAAGTATGCAGTGGAAAATTAAATTATTCAGCAACGATGAGCTACGTCAGAAATTTGTCGATAACACCGTGTCGCAAGTTTTGCAGCTGGGTTTAACCGTTCCAGATCCAGACCTTAAATTCAATGAAGCCACCGGACATTACGAATTTGGTGAAATCAATTGGGATGAGTTTTTTGCGATTCTTGCAGGTAAGGGACCGTGTAACCATGAGCGTATTGAAGCACGTCGCAAAGCTTGGGAAGGCGGCAAGTGGGTACGTGATTCAGCAGCCGTCTATGCTCAAAAACAACAGCAACAGTCAGCAGCAAAAAAAGTCGCTTAAAAAATAGTTTGATCAATATAAGGAAATTTGCTCATGAATAACAAAAATAACTGGTCACTTTATGAAGTGTTTGTGCGTAGTAAACAGGGTCTAAGTCACCGTCATGTCGGCAGCCTGCGTGCACCGGATGAGGAAGTCGCACTACAAAATGCCCGCGATGTATATACCCGCCGCAATGAAGGGATCAGTATCTGGGTGGTGAAATCTGAATTGATTACCTCTTCCCAGCCAGATGAAAAAGCAGAATTTTTTGAACCCGCTTTGGACAAGGTTTATCGCCATCCAACCTTTTATAACATTCCAGCTGGCATCGAGCACATGTAAAGGGAAAGGTGAAGAGTATGACAAATCAAGTATTGGCAGAATTTCTTTTACATGTGGGTGACAGTCAACTGATCCTGTCCCATCGTTTGGCAGAGTGGTGCGGTCATGCACCTGAACTGGAGCTGGATATTGCCTTAGCCAATATTGGACTGGATTTATTGGGTCAGGCACGTACTGCCCTCAGTCTGGCGGGTGAAGTGGAAGGACAGGGTCGTGATGAAGACAAACTGGCTTATTTCCGTACCGAACGTGAATACCGTAATTTGCTGCTGTGTGAACAGCCGAATGGTGATTTTGCCCAGACTCTGGTGCGCCAGTGGTTGATGGATCACTACCACGCTTTATTGTTTAGCACCTTAAGTCAAAGTCAGCATGCTGAGTTGGCTGCCTTTGCAGTGAAGTCACTCAAAGAGGTGAAATATCATCAGCGTTTTTCCACCACCTGGATGGAACGCTTAAGTTTAGGTACCGCAGAAGCGCATGAAAAAACCCAGCAAGGTTTAAACCAGTTATGCCGTTTTACCGAGGAACTTTTTGTCCTGACGGCTGATGAAAGACAGCTGGTTGAGAGCGGTGTCATTCCAGAGATCGAACATTTAAAAGCACAGTGGCTGGAGACCATTACAACCGAGCTAGCGCGATTTAAATTAAGTCTGCCAGAGCTGGGTGCTTATCGCAGTGGGGCTAAACAGGGTTTACATACAGAACATCTCGGTTTTGTTTTGGCTGAACTGCAATACATGCAGCGCTCATATCCAAACATGAACTGGTAATTCGGCACAATCACAGGGAGTGAGTCGCATGAATCTGATTCGACACGTAGAAGATCAATGTTGGGACGTTTTACAGCAGGTTTCTGATCCAGAGATTCCGGTATTGTCAGTGATTGATCTGGGCATGATTCGTGGCGTCGAGCTGAATCAGCAGGATGAAATTGTGGTGCGACTCACGCCGACCTATAGCGGCTGTCCGGCCACGGATTTATTAAAAGCAGAAATTACCCAGGCTTTTGAAGCCAATGGTTTGACGCCAGTCAAAGTGATTGTGGATCTGTCTGAAGCCTGGACCACGGACTGGATGAGTGAATCGGGCAAACACAAATTACAGCAATATGGTATTGCCCCGCCGCAAGGTCAGTCACATAGCTGTGGTACGCATGTGGCATTGACCGATGGCATCACCTGTCCACAGTGCTTAAGTCATAACAGCAAATTATTAAGTGAATTCGGTTCGACCGCCTGTAAAGCTTTATATCAATGTCGGGACTGCTTAGAAACTTTTGACTATTTCAAATGTATTTAATTGTAACGATTGCGCGGTGGGCAGGGTAAACCAATAACAAGCCTGAACACCGCCACCTAAAAGAAGGATTTTGCCATGAGCCAATTTATACCATTAACCATTAAATCGATTCAGCCACAAACCGAGCAGGCGATCTGCATTGCCTTTGATCTCGCGCCTGAGCAGTTGGATGCTTTCCAATATCAGCCGGGGCAGCACCTGACTATTCGTCACTTAACCGATGACGGCGAGCTGCGCCGCTGCTACTCGATCTGCAGTGATACTCAGGAAGACATGAGTATTGCGATTAAAAAAATTGATCAGGGACAGTTTTCAACCTGGGCCAATGCGCATCTCAAAGCTGGCGATGTTTTAGAAGTCATGCCACCGCAAGGGGTGTTCTTTCAGAAAGCCGCCAAGGCTGGTGGCCAGAATTATCTAGGCTTTGCAGCAGGCAGTGGCATTACGCCAATCTTATCGATTGTAAAATCGGTGCTGAACCGTCAAGCGGACGCAACATTCACCTTGGTGTATGGCAACCGTTCCTGGAAACAGACCATGTTTTCTGAACAGATCATGGACTTGAAAGACCGTTTTAAGGAACGTCTGCAACTGGTAAATATTTTTTCACGTGAACTGAATGACAGTGACATCTTTAATGGTCGGATTGATGCAGACAAATTGCAGCAGTTATTTCAGGCCAATCTGATTTCTGCCGAAGCAGATCACTGTTTCGCTTGCGGTCCTGAAGAAATGATGACAGCAGTCGAAACGGTATTACCGACTTGGGGCATTCAACGCAGCAAGATTCATACGGAACGCTTCAATACGGGTACTGCACCGAAAGCAACCGCCCAGCAGATGGAAAGCCGCAGCGAAGAACGCGTTAATATCATCCTCGATGGTCGCGAGCTGATTGTTGAAGTCTCTAAGCAGGATGACAGTATTTTAGATGCTGCGCTACGTGCCGGAGCCGACCTGCCATATGCCTGTAAGGGCGGCGTTTGTGCCACCTGTAAATGTAAGGTGTTAGAGGGACAGGTTGAAATGGCGGTGAATTACAGTCTGGAAGAAGATGAAATTCAGAAAGGCTATGTGCTCAGTTGTCAGGCACGTCCAACCACGGCCAATGTCCGACTCAGTTTTGATGAATAAAAGCTGAATTTACAGCACCGCGAGCATAGCAGGAGTTCAAGGATGACCTACATTAAAACCAGCTCACCCAAGCCGGGTGTGGTACTGATCGAGCTAAATCGTCCAGAAAAGCGCAATGCTTTAAACAATGCCACCTTGCAAAACATTGCAGCCTGTCTACAGGACTTGGAAACAGATGCTGCTGTGAAAGCCGTGGTCATCACCGGAAATACGCAATGCTTTGCTGCCGGTGCTGATTTAAATGAGCTGGCACAGTTAGATGTGGTCAGCATCCAGCAGGATCAGCGCCCACTGCTTTGGAAAAAAATTGATGAATTTTCCAAGCCTTTAATCATGGCCGTGAATGGTTATGCCTTTGGTGCAGGTTTCGAGCTGGCTTTACATGGCGACATGGTGCTGACTGGAGAAAATGCCCAGTTTGCCCTGCCTGAAATTGGTTTGGGCATGCTGCCGGGTGCCGGTGGCACCCAGCGCCTGGCCCGTCTGGTTGGTCAGCAATTGACGATGCGCTGGGCCATGACCGGCGAAATGATTTCGGCACAGACCGCATTGCAACATGGTATTAGCAGTCAAGTTTGTCCAGCAGGACTGACCGTGCAATACGCACTGGAACTGGCAGAAAAAATTGCCAAGCAAGCACCGCTGGCCATTCGCGCCATCAAGCAATCTTTAAAGTCGATTCATGAAGTGACTTTAAGTCAGGGACTGAAACTTGAACGTCAACATTTTGTCTGGCTGGCGGCGACCCAAGATCGCCAGGAAGGCATCAATGCATTTTTAGAAAAAAGAAAACCAGAATTTAGAGGTGTGTAATGGATTATCAAACAATTATTGTCGAAGAAAAAAATGCAGTGGGCTACCTGACCTTTAACCGTCCAAAACAGCTCAACAGCTTTAATGAAACCATGCATCAGGAAGTTTCCAAGGTCATCAAGGCCTGGGCTAAAGATAGCCAGATTCGTGCCGTGGTGATTTCAGCCGAAGGCCGCGGTTTCTGTGCCGGTCAGGATCTGAATGACCGTGTGGTCGATCCGAATGCCGATGCACCGGACTTAGGCCTATCGATTGAAAAATATTACAACCCTTTGATCAAGCTGATTACCGAAATGCCTAAACCGGTGATTTGTGCGGTGAATGGTGTGGCAGCAGGGGCAGGTGCCAATATTGCCCTGGCGTGTGACATTGTGGTGGCAGCAAAATCGGCTTCCTTTATTCAGGCTTTTTGCCGTCTAGGTTTAGTACCAGATTCAGGCGGTACCTGGTTCCTACCGCGTCTGGTTGGCCGTGCCCAGGCGATGGGCCTTGCCATGCTTGGCGATAAAATTCCGGCTGAGCGCGCAGTACAACTCGGCATGATCTGGCAAGTGGTTGAAGATGAGCAATTGCAGGCAGAAGCGAAAAAACTGGCAGAGCATCTGGCGCAGCAACCGACCTATGGTCTGTCCCTGATCAAAAAAGCCATTCATGCCGCAGCAGAAAACAATTTGGATGAGCAGCTCATTCTGGAACGTGACCTGCAACGTCTGGCTGGACGTTCAAGCGATTATAAGGAAGGTGTACAAGCCTTTATGCAGAAGCGTACCCCTGAATATAAAGGATGCTAAATCATGCAACAGATCAATTTGGAACAAGTCAAAGTTGCTGTGGTCGGTGCTGGAACCATGGGGATTGGCATTGCACAACTGGCAGCCATGCACGGGCATCCGACCTATGTGTTTGATCTCGATCGCAGTAAAGTTCAGAGTGCCTTGACTGCTTTAGAGGCGCAGCTGAGCAAGCGCGTACAAAATGGCAAAATGACCCAGCAATTGCTGGAGAGTACCTTCGCCAATCTGATTGTGGCAGAGGACATTCAGCAGCTTGCCGATGCGGGCTTAATTATTGAAGCCATTGTTGAAAAGAAAGAAGTGAAGCAAAACCTGTTTCAACAGCTGGCTGCCATTTGCCCGGAACAGACGATTTTTGCGTCTAATACTTCTTCAATTTCCATTACCGCAATTGCCTCGGCGATTCCACATCCCGAGCGAGTGATTGGTCTGCATTTCTTTAATCCGGCGCCGGTGATGAAACTGGTCGAGATTATCCGCGGACTGAAAACCTCAGCAGCGATTGCCGATGCAGTATTTGATCTGATGAAGGACTGGAACAAGGTTCCGGTGCGAGCCAAATCGACCCCCGGTTTTATCGTCAATCGTGTCGCACGACCTTATTATGCCGAGGCCTTTCGTGCCTTGCAGGAAAATGCCACCACCCCGGAACAGCTCGATTACATCATGCGCGAATGTGGCCGTTTTGCCATGGGGCCGTGTGAACTTACAGATCTGATTGGGCAGGATGTGAATTTCTCGGTCACACAAAGTGTCTATCAGGAATTTTTCTATGAGCCACGCTACCGCCCGTCCTTGATTCAAAAAGAACTGGTCGATGCCGGTTGTTATGGTCGCAAGTCCGGTCAGGGTTTTTATGATTACGCTCAGGCCAAGCCTGCACCTGTATATGAATTGCCAGTGTGTTATGCCAAGTCGCTGAATAAGCTCAAAGTCACAGTAAAAGGTGAATGGCTACATTCCTCAGTACTGATTGAACGTTTAAAACAGGCCTCTCATGTAGAGCTGAGTTTTCAGGCAGCAGAACAGAATGAAATCCTGATTGGTGACCTTTCTCTGCGATTATCGCTTGGCGAATCAGTTGAACTTACCTATCCGCATGAGCCTGTGGTGTTGATGGACTGGCATTCAGATTGGACAAATGCTCAAGCGATTCCAGTCGTTGCATCACCGGCGTGTAGTGCTGAACAGCGCCAGGCAGTGGAGCTATTCCTCATAGGTATGGATATGATACCTATTTGGTCTAAGGATCATCCAGGTCTTTATGTTATACGTAGTATCGCCATGTTGGTGAATGAAGCCTGTGAAGCGGTATTGCATGATATTGCATCAGAGCAAGATATTGATTCTGCTATGAAATATGGAGTGAATTATCCTTATGGTCCATTCGAGTGGGCAGACAGAATTGGATATTACACAATTTTACAAATTTTAGAAAATATGTATCGTATTTATGGTGAAGACCGCTATAGAACTAGTATATATTTAGCAAAGAAAGCGGTGCAGGGACATGCACAGAAAACTCAGCAGCAACCATTACGTGTTGCTGGCTAAAAGGAAGAATCATGGAACAGGTTTATATTTTTGATGGAATTCGCACCCCGATCGGACGCTATGCCGGTGGACTGAGCAGCATTCGTGCTGATGATCTGGCAGCGCTACCGATTCAATATCTGAAAGATCAGCATCCTGCATTGCCATGGGCAGAACTGGATGAAGTGATCCTAGGCTGTGCCAATCAGGCCGGTGAAGATAACCGCAACGTGGCGCGTATGGCTGCTTTACTCGCAGGGTTGCCTGAATCTGTTCCAGCACTCACCATAAACCGTTTATGTGCTTCAGGTCTGGATGCCATTGGAATTGCAGCCCGTGCCATCAAATCGGGTGAAGCACAGTTTATTTTGGCGGGTGGCGTAGAATCCATGAGCCGAGCGCCTTTCGTGCAATCCAAACCTACAACTGCCTTTAGCCGTACCCCTGAAATTTATGACACCACCATTGGCTGGCGTTTTATCAACCCAAAATTTAAAGCACAGTTTGGCGTTGACAGCATGCCGGAAACGGCCGAAAACGTCGCTGAAAAGTATCAGATTAGCCGTGCAGACCAGGACCTGTTTGCCTATCACAGCCAACAGAAAACCGCAGTAGCCCAGCAGAAGGGTATTTTTGCCGAAGAAATTCTGCCAGTAGAGGTCAAAGGTCCGAAGAAAAGCACTCTGACCATTTCCCAAGATGAGCATCCGCGCGCAGAGACGACGCTGGATAATCTGGCCGCCTTAAAAACCCCATTTCGTAAAGAAGGCGGCTCAGTCACCGCTGGCAATGCTTCGGGTGTCAATGACGGGGCGGCTTGCGTATTACTTGGGAATCAGCAGTTTGCCGAGCAGTATGGTTTGAGCCCGAAAGCTAAAGTGATCGGGATGGCCAGCGCCGGTGTCGAAGCTAAATATATGGGTATTGGGCCGGTTCCAGCGGTACAGAAAGTGCTGAAACAGACTGGTCTGAGTCTGGAGCAGATGGACGTGATTGAGCTAAATGAAGCATTTGCAGCGCAATCGCTGGCCGTGATTCGTGAACTCGGCTTGCAAGACGATGATTCCAGAATTAACCCGAATGGCGGTGCCATCGCCTTGGGTCATCCGCTGGGTATGAGTGGCACCCGTCTGGTGATCACGGCCATGAAAGAACTAAAACGCCGTAAAGGCAAATATGCACTCTGCACCATGTGTGTCGGTGTGGGTCAAGGTGTGGCACTGGTTTTAGAAAATATGGATTAAACACATCATTCAATCAATGAATTAAACCGTGGTCAGGAAGACTGCGTCAGGAGTAAGAATATGAATAACAATGCAATGGAAAAAATTGAAAAAGTATCGGTTGATGAGTTACGCAGTGTTCAGCTACAGCGTATGAAAAAGACGTTGCAACATGCTTATCAGAATAGCCCGGTTTATAAAAAGAAATTCGATGATGCTGGCGTGCATCCAGACGATTTTAACTCACTGGAAGATCTGGCCAAATACCCGTTTACCACCAAACAGGATTTACGTGATAACTATCCGTTTGGCATGTTCGCTGTGCCACAGGAACAGATTGTACGTGTGCATGCATCTTCTGGCACCACCGGTCAGCCGACCGTAGTGGGTTATACCCAAAATGATATTAATGTCTGGTCAGATGTAGTGGCGCGTTCATTACGTGCAGCCGGCTTGAGCAGTAAAGATATCATCCAGGTGTCTTATGGTTATGGTCTGTTTACGGGTGGTTTAGGTGCACATTATGGCGTTGAACGCTTGGGTGCAACGGTGATCCCAATGTCTGGCGGACAAACCGATAAACAGGCGCAACTGATTCATGACTTTAAACCAACAGCACTGATGGTTACGCCATCTTACTGCCTGAACATTATTGAAGCGCTTGAGAAGAAATTTGGCACAGCCAAAAACTGTTCGATTAAAACCGGTGTCTTTGGTGCAGAGCCATGGACCAATGAAATGCGCAAAGAAATTGAAGAGCGTCTAGGCATTGATGCGCTGGATATTTATGGTTTATCAGAAGTGATGGGGCCGGGCGTAGCGATGGAATGTCTGGAATCCAAAGATGGCCCAACCATTTGGGAAGATCATTTCTATCCTGAAATTATCCATCCGGAAACTGGCGAAGTGCTGCCAGATGGCGAACTGGGTGAACTGGTCTTTACCACCATTACTAAAGAAGGCATGCCGGTAATCCGTTACCGTACCCGTGACCTGACCCGTTTATTGCCAGGCACGGCACGCACCATGCGCCGTATGGACAAGATTGTCGGCCGTAGTGATGACATGATGATTATTCGTGGGGTCAATGTGTTCCCGTCGCAGATTGAAGAGCAGATTTTACAGATCCAGCAACTCATCCCAAACTATCAGATTCAGATTTGCAAACAGGGACATCTGGATACATTGCATATCCGTACCGAAATGCGTAAAGATAGCAGTGACATTATGGCGCATCAGCTGGCAACTCAGCTGAAAAGCCAGATTAAAACCATGGTCGGAATCACCGTAAGTGTCGAAGTGCTGCCAGAAGGAAGTCTGCCACGCTCTGAAGGTAAGGCACAGCGCGTTTTTGATATCCGCAAGTCTGCATGAAGTACTATTGGATGATAGCCAAATGGTCTATCATCCAGTTTCTATAAGGTAAAGTTAAACGCAATGAATCCGAAATTAAAACAAATAATTGATGACTTTATTCAAACTGAAGCACTCAGCGGAACCTCATTAATCATGACCATCTTCGGTGACTGTATTTTTCACCGCGGTGGCATCATCAGTCTGGCCAGCCTGATTCAGCTCATGGATGTCTTCGGATTTAATGAACGATCGGTACGGACCGCTGTATTCCGTCTGGTCCAAAATGGCTGGCTGATGTCTGAAAAAATTGGTCGCACCAGCTATTACCGCGTGACCGAAAGCAGCCGCCAGCGTTTTATTATGGCGGATCAAAAAATTTATAGTTTTCAGCACACTGAATGGGATCAGAAATGGGATCTGGTGCTACTCAGTTCAGTGGAACTGGAAAATAAACTGGTTCTAAAAAAAGAACTGGAATGGCTGGGCTTTGCCAATATCGCCACCAATGTCATGGCCTATCCGGGTTGTGATCATCAGAAACTGCAAAACCTGCTGCTGAACCTGAAAATGACCGATCAGGTGGTGGTATTTAAGGCTGAAACCTTGCAGCTCTGGCAGGAATCCTATCCAACTGTAAAACGTATGGTTGCCACCAACTGGCCGGTGCAGGAACTGCATCAGCGCTATGAAAAATTCATTGCGGATTTCCGGGAATTCTTTCATCTGGTGGAACAGGAAGATGAACTGGATCCGGTTCAGGCTTTTCAGCTGCGAATTTTGCTGATTCATCAATTTCGCCGGATTTTACTAAAAGATCCAAATCTGCCTTTTGAATTATTGCCATCCAACTGGCTTTCCCTGAATGCCCGTAATCTGAGCAGTAATTTATATCAAACGGTGGTTGCGGCAGGGGATGAGTTCTTTATGGAGATCGCACGAACTTCGGAAGGTTCGATGCCGCCGGTACATCCACAATTTTATAAACGTTTTGGCGGTTTACGACTGGAAGCCGTTAGCTAATCTAATTCTGCATTTTTAAAGGAATAAAATAATGCCGTGTTATGCCATTGCTGGTGTGATTCCTGTGGTCAACCCTCGCGCTTATGTGCATCCGCAAGCCGTTCTGATTGGGGATGTGGTGATTGAAGAGGGCGTATATATCGGGCCTTTTGCTACTTTAAGAGCCGACTTTGGTGGGATTCATATCCAGAAAAATGCCAATGTTCAGGATTCCTGTACCATTCATGGCTTTCCCGGTAGCGTCACGCTGGTCGAAGAATATGGTCATATCGGACATGGCGCGATTTTACATGGCTGTATCATTCGCAAAAATGTACTGGTGGGCATGAACAGCGTAATTCTGGATGAAGCCGAGATTGGTGAAAATACCATTATCGGTGCCAATAGTATGGTTAAAGCCAAGGCCCAGATTCCTGAAAATTCATTGGTACTCGGTAGTCCAGCACGGGTCATCCGTCCCCTGGACACCAAAGAAATTGCTTGGAAAAGCAAAGGGACACAAGAATATATTCAGCTGACAGAGCGCTGTCTTTCCTCAATGCAGGAGGTCAGTCCTTTAACAGAAGTCTCCACAGACCGGCTCAGTTACAAAGCGTTTAAGGCAGATTATCAGATCAAGCAGAATAGCTTGAATGACTAAGTTAAGAACATGATTCTATTAAATAGATGAATTCTGCATTTTAAAAACAGGAAGTAACTGAAACCAAATTCCAACTGCATTCCCTGACCGTCTATTTAGACTGAAATAAAACTGGTCTGGAAAGCATATATATGGAAAATAGGGAATTTAAAGATCATTTCTCCCAGCAGTCACAGGACTATGCTTTGTTTCGTCCGCATTATCGGGATGCATTGGGAAAGCTATTGGCAGAGCTGTCACCAAGTACTAAATTGGCTGTAGATATCGGCTGTGGTTCTGGACAGCTTTCAGAAGTTTTGGCGAATTACTTTGATCAGGTGATGGCTATTGATGCGAGTAGTGAGCAGATTGCTCAGGCCAAACCGCATCCAAAAATTCAATATGGTCAGGCATTCGCTGAAGATATCCCGTGTGCTGACCAGAGTGTTGATCTGATTTCGGTGGCTCAAGCAGCGCATTGGCTCGATCTGGAAAAATTTTACGCAGAAGTTCGCCGGATTGCTAAACCTAATGCCGTTCTGGCTTTAATTAGCTATGGCGTGTTCAGTGTGGATGAGCCCCATCTGAATCATTATTTTAAGCATTTTTATGAGGTAACGCTTGCATCGTACTGGCCGCCTGAACGTCGCCATGTAGATGAAGGATATAAAAATCTCCCATTTCCATTTCAGGAAATGGCGATTCAGCCACCGGTATTACAGGTTGAATGGAATTTTTATCAGTTAATTGGTTATATGAGTACTTGGTCAGCCGTGAAAGCAGCCACTCAAGCACTCGGACATAATCCACTGAACGTACTTGCAGATGCCTTATTGCCAGAATGGGAAGATCCAGAATTACCTAGAGTCATTCGCTGGCCATTGTCGGTGCGTGCGGGGCGTATAATCGTTTAAAAAATATTAGAGCTAGAATCTGTTTATTGAACAATGATTTGAATATTATAGGGCTATTCTTTATCGCCCTAGAATCATTTCCAGCACAAATTTAGAACCAATAAAACCCAGTGCCAGCAAGCCAAAACCGAGTAGGGTAAAGCGCACAGCTTTTTGGCCACGCCAGCCAAACTTCCAGTGTCCAATTAATAGTGAACTGTAAACAAGCCAGGAAATGATACTGAACGCCGTTTTATGTGCCAGATGCTGAGCAAAGAAATTGTCGATAGTAAAAAAGCCAAAGCCCAAAGCGAGGGTAAGTAAAACAAAACCGGTCATCAGCATATCAAACAGCAATGATTCCATGTCTTGATAAGAGGGTAGCAAACTGACCCAAACGCGGCGTTTTTGCTTCTTTTTCAGCTCACGATCCTGAAAGCGTAAAATTACGGCCTGAATGGTCGCCATGAGCAATACCGCATAAGCAGACAAAGACAGGATAATATGAATATCCAGACCCAAAGAGTTTTGTGTGATGATTTTTGCAGGCTGAGTAAACGCAAAGCCAAGAATTAATCCGGTCGCAGCCACCGGAATCCCGATCAGGTTCAGGGCAATAATCGGACGATAAGTGCTGTAAATAATGCTGAGTAACAGCATCAGACCAGAGGTAAAGGAAAACAGGGCAAAGACATCATAATTGATGCCCAGCGGGGTATGCATATCGCCATATAAAACCAGCGCATGCAAGCCCAGTCCAAGCAGTGCGGTTAGCGAGACAAACCATTGATTAGGAGCACGTTTAGACATTAAATGAATGAACAGATACCAGAAGGAAGCGGTATAAGCGACTAATGCTAAGATCGTATAAACCAAGGGGAGGCTAACCATGTCAAACCTTTTTAAGGGTGATGAATATTCATTTATATAAATTCGCTGCGAACTACAGTATCCTATAGCATTCTATGCATAAATTTTCTATTTTAAGAAACAATTTTTTGCTCATGGCTATTTTAAGCGGATTTTGCAATGTTTGATACCTTAACAGAACGACTCACGCAGAGTTTAAGAAATGTTACTGGCTCAGGGCAGCTAACCGAAGACAATATTAAAGATACGTTACGTGAAGTGCGTATGGCGCTTCTTGAGGCCGATGTTGCGTTACCTGTAACTCGTGAATTCATCGCGAAAGTTAAGGAAGAAGCATTAGGCCAGGAAGTGATGACTCAGTTATCTCCTGGGCAGGCTTTTGTCAAAATCGTTCATGACGAATTGACCAAAATGATGGGCGAGGCCAATGAAAGCCTCGACCTCGCTGCAAAACCACCTGTGGTTGTCCTGCTGGCAGGCCTGCAGGGTGCAGGTAAAACAACAACTGCAGCGAAACTTGCACGCTTCTTACAAGAACGTCAAAAGAAAAAAGTCGCGATGGTCTCTGCCGATGTGTATCGTCCGGCTGCGATCAAACAGCTACAGACTGTCGCGGGTGAAGTCGGTGCGATTTTCCTGGAATCTAGCGCAGACGAAAAACCGATTACGATTGTGAATCGCGCGATTGAACAGGCAAAAATCCAGTTTGCCGATGTGCTGATTGTCGATACGGCAGGTCGTTTGCATATCGATGATGACATGATGGGTGAAATCAAAGAGCTGCATGCAGCGATTAACCCGACTGAAACCCTGTTCGTGGTCGATGCCATGACCGGTCAGGATGCGGCAAACACCGCCAAAGCATTTAATGATGCCTTGCCTTTAACTGGTGTGATCCTGACCAAAACTGATGGTGATGCGCGCGGTGGTGCAGCGCTTTCAGTACGCGCGATTACCGGCAAGCCAATCAAATTCTTGGGTATGGGTGAGAAACTCGATGCCTTGGAGCCATTCCATCCTGAGCGTGTTGCACAGCGTATTCTCGGTATGGGTGATGTACTTTCTTTGGTCGAAGAACTTGAACGCAAGGTCGACAAAGAAAAAGCCGAAAAAATGGCGAAAAAACTGCAAAAAGGCGGCAGCTTCAACTTTGAAGACATGTTGATGCAGTTTGAGCAGATGAACAAGATGGGCGGCATGATGGGCTTCCTGGACAAGCTTCCTGGCATGAGCAATGCCGGTCTGCAAGATGCGTTGGCGCAAGCCAATCCTGAAAAGCAGGTCAAGAAAATGGAAGCGATTATCCAGTCAATGACCTTGAAAGAGCGTCGTAATCCGGACTTGATGAACCCAAGCCGTAAAAAACGTATCGCAGCAGGTTGTGGTATGGAAGTGGCAGAAGTCAACAAGCTGATCAAGCAACATGCCCAAATGGCCAAGATGATGAAAAAATTTGCCAATCCATCCGGTATGGCAAAAATGATGAAGTCACTCGGCGGCTTGCAGAAACAGTTTGGCGGCGGCGGTGGTATGGGTCCATTGTTCGGCGGCAATGACAAGAAATAAGTTTTGTTTTAAAAAAAGGCGCAATATGCGCCTTTTTTTATTGCGAATAAATAGTCAAACCGGTTTAAACAAAACAACATTTACTTACCCAAAATAAAAATCCGATCAGGCAGACTCGGGAATATCAGCACAAAATAAAGAGAAATTTCAAATGAACCAAGTAATTGTCGTACATGGTTATACTGCAAGCCCGGAAGAAAACTGGTACCCATGGATTCAGGAAAAAGCCCAACAGGAAAATGTCAGTTTAAAAGTCCTCCGGCTGGATCCATCAACTACACCGACACTGGACACCTGGGATCAGCAAATGCGTGAACAGATTGATGCAATTGATGAGGACAGTATTTTTATTGCACATAGCTTGGGAACTGTAGCCGCATTACATTACTTATCCAGAGAATTAAAACAGCAGAAAATTCAGCAACTGGTATTGATCGCGGGATTTAATGGCCGGCTGGGTCGTCTGGATGAAGTAAACCCTTTTATTGATGCCGCTGAAATCAATTTTGATTTACTCAAACAACAGGTTGCAGAGCGTGTGGTGATCTACTCCGAAGGAGATGACCGGGTTGCACCAGAATTTAGTCTGGAACAGGCGGACAGTCTGGATGCCATTGTGGTGAATGCCAAGCATCACGGACATTTTATTGATTCTCAAGGCTGTACTGATTTGCCAGAACTCTGGAAAGTAATCGAACCTTATCTGATTAAATCTTAAATTTAGGCATGTTATTGTATTCGCTAAATTTTAAAATTTAACATGAGATGGTGTTCAAAAAGGCACTTGAATTCCATCTCCAGACTGGTTAAAACTTATTGTTTGTCGACGCAATTTGCGTTCAATGATAATAAGTAAATCACTATGAAAAATATAATAAAGAAAGTCTATATCGTGCCGGATTATCAGGCGACCTCCAATGATCACTGGTACCCTTGGTTCAGTCGCCAGCTTAAAAATGCCGGTTTTGAGTCTAAACGGATTATGCTGGCCAACCCTTTTCAGCCTGATTTAGAAGAGTGGCAGCAGAATCTGAAACTGCACATTCCGCAGATGGATGAACATACCTTTTTAGTTGCACATGGCCTGAGTTGCGTCAGTGTTTTAAACTTTTTACAGGAACATTATATTCAGCAGCAACGCAAGATCGGCGGCATCATTCTGGTCTCGGCCTTTGATACACCGCTGGTGGCCTGGTCAGAACTGAATAAAATGTTGCAGGCCGTCCGGCTCGATTTGAAAAACTTACCGTATAGCTATAAACGTGCGGTGATGCTGATCTCCAGTAATGATCCTTATGTGCCTGCACCGATTTCCTTGCGTTTAGCACATAGCCTGAATGCACAAATTTTTGAGATCAAAAAAGCAGGGCATTTTAATAAATCTGATGGTTTTGCTGAATTTCCTCAATTGCTGGACATTATCAAACAGTGTCTGGCAAATGAGCTGCAAAATGCTGCAGGCCTTTAAGCAAGAGATCAGGTTCAATTCGGGGCTGATACTGAGCGAGATGTTGTGCAAACAGCGGTGCATCTCCACCAGTTAAAACCAATTGTGCCGGGAAATCATGCAGTACTTTTTCAATGGTGCTGAGCAGACCGAGCAGGATGCCATGATGAACAGCATCGATGGTATTGCGTCCGGGATTGAGTTCAGAAAAAGCGGCATCCGGAATCTTAATACCCTTGGTGTTCTGAATCAGTGAATCACGTTGCAAGTACAGATTTGGCAGAATAAAACCACCTAAATGTTGTTGTCCTTGCGCCAGATCAATGGTCAGTGCCGTACCGCAACTAATCACACAATAATTTTTATGCGCTTGCGTCGCGATTGCAAGTACCTGTAACCAGCGGTCAATTCCCAGTTGCGAAGGTTCATCATAACCACAGATCAGACCCGCATATTCTGCCTGTACCTGAGCAAAAATCACTGGAATATGCAGACTTTCTAAAATGCTGAGAATGCGCTCATTATTGATTTTATCTTGGACAGAGGATAGCCCCACCTGATGCAACCCCAGTGTTTTAAAATGCTGGATTAGGCCCAGTAATAAATCGGCAGGAGACTGTAAATGTAATTCCGCTGCCTGTTCAATAATCTGATCATACTCGGTAATCCAGTATTTCAGCCTAGTATTGCCAATATCCAACCATAATTTTTTCATTGCTGTATGCCTGTTCATCCACCGTGTTTAAGGCGGAGTTGTCCCTGATAAAAGGTCTGGATTCCCTGATCGGTCAAAATCTTGACTGCACCATCATCCTGAATCCCCAGAAAAGTACCGGAATATTGCCCTTGCACGTCAGTAAATTCAACTGCTTGTTGCATAAATGCAGCCGATCGATTAAAACGCGCCGCCAGATTCTGACTGCCATAATTAAACCATTGCCCGGCTTGCTGAATCGCCAGATATAACTGGGCAATTAGTTCTACTTTTGAGGTATGTGATAATCCCAATTCGCTCAGGGAACTGACCTGCTGATCTGGAAGGTTGGTGGGCAGAGGATCAATATTTAAACCGACACCGACCACCACCTGTGTGGATGAAATCGGCTCGACCAGAATACCGCCCCATTTTCCATGCAGGCTATACAGGTCATTCGGCCATTTTACTTGTAATTCTAGCCCTTGCAGACTGGGCATTTGCAGGATATTTAACGCAATTTCCAGCGCCAGACGACCATCAATGGGTTTTTGTGTATGCAGCAATGTGCTTAAATAGATGTTCCCTTCAGGTGATATCCACTGACGTTGACGCTGTCCACGGCCTTGGGTCTGCACATGACTGCACACCAGAACCTGCTGTACCCCCTTCGTTGCCAATTCGCGCACATCATCATTGGTCGATGTCGTAATCGGTTTGATGAGTAAGACTTCCGGGAGTTGGCCTGCATCGCTTAATCGTTGTTGCAGTTCACGAGTTTCTACATCCATTTGAATCTAAACGTGGTAAATATCGTTATGGAGTTAATCATATATTTATTGATTGGTGCAATTGCCGGATTCACCGCAGGCCTGTTTGGGGTCGGTGGTGGTTTGATTATTGTGCCGATCCTGTACATTGTTTTTACCCAGCTTCAGCACGATCCCAGCGTGATTATGCATATGGCGGTGGGCACTTCCTTGGCAACGATTATTGTGACTTCTATCAGTTCGGTGATGGCGCATCATCAGCGAGGGGCAGTACTATGGCCTGTGTTTCGTAATCTGGCGCCAGGTCTGATTATCGGTTCTTTCCTAGGTGCGGGGATTGCCGATTATTTATCTGGTCAGGGTTTGCAGTTAATGATTGGCTTTTTTGCGGTCTGGGTGGCATTTAGAATGTTCAAGGGAGCGCATATCCAGATTGATCCGAATCAAAAATTGCCTTCAACCCCGGTACAAATTGCTGCAGGTGGTGGAATCGGTGTGGCATCGGCGATCTTTGGGATTGGCGGGGGAAGTCTGACCGTCCCATTTCTGAATCGCTGCGGAATCGTGATGCAAAAAGCCGTAGCGACCTCTGCGGCTTGTGGATTGCCAATTGCAGTCGCAGGTGCGCTGGGTTTTATCTGGTTTGGTAAACAGGCGCAGGTTACCGTACCAAATACCATTGGCTATATTCATATTTATGCCTTTATCGGCATCAGCATGATGAGTTTTTTCACGGCCAAGCTGGGGGCAAAAGTGGCACATCTGCTTTCACCGGCCGTATTAAAAAAATGTTTTGCTGCTTTACTGACCACCGTCGGCCTGTATTTTATTTATCAGGGTTTTATGGCCTGATTTAAACCTTTTAGGTTGAACTGATGTACCGTATAAGGAGAATAGATGACTATTCTCCTTTTTTATGCAATTAGGTTGGCTGTATAGACATAAGATTGTCTGACAATGTCAAAGTATTTATTGATAAAAACCCGTTTAATAGCAACATAGTCCAAATAAAGGGCTAAACCAGTATCCATAAAAATAAAGACAGGAACGGTATGCCATTAGAACAAGCGCAGAGTTTGTCTGAGCAGATTGCCAAGCACATCAGCGAACAGATTATTCGCGGCGAACTGGTCGAAGGCGAACGTATACAGGAGCTCAGGATTGCCTCGGAGCTTGATGTCAGTCGGGGTTCGGTTCGTGAAGCCCTGCTTTTGCTGGAACGCACCCAGCTGATTGAAATTTTCCCGCGCCGTGGGGCGATTGTCTCGGAAATGTCCGCCTTGCAGGTGCGTGCCTTATTTGACATGACCTCGTTATTGCTCGGGCAGATGGTGCATCGTATGGCGGAAACCTGGCGGGTGCATGAAGCTGAGCGCATTCAGCTATTATTAGAGCAATTGGAAGCAGAAACCCGCCAAGGACACACTGAAAAGTTTTATGATCTGATCTTTCAGGGCATGGCCCAGCAGCATGAGATGGTCGGGAATCCTTATCTGATGCGCTACTATCAGGAACTGCTGCCTTCTTTGCGTCGGAGCTATTTTCTGACCCTGAATATTTCCAGACGCGAGTTACAGGAATCTTTTGACTTATTTAAACTGGTCACTGAAGCAATTTTGATACGAAAAAGCCATCAGGCCACTTTATTTATGGAAGATTTTTGTCGACACTTGCGCAACCTTGTGTTGGAATCTCTGACACGGATGAAACAAATTGAACTCGCGTGGGCCAGACGCTCACGACGTTAAATCAGGACATTATGCGTTTAAGCAGTTTAAAACTTTCAGGCTTTAAATCTTTTGCCGACAGTACCACTTTACATTTTAAAGATAATCGTACTGCGGTCGTGGGACCGAATGGTTGTGGTAAATCCAACGTCATTGATGCCATACGCTGGGTCATGGGCGAGTCCAGTGCGCGTCAGTTGCGTGGTGGCAGCATGCAGGATGTCATCTTTACCGGAACTGCCAAGCGTAAACCGGTGGGCATGGCCAGTGTAGAACTGCGCTTTGACAATACCTATGACAAGCTGGGCGGTGCTTATAATGCCTATAATGAACTGGCAGTACGCCGTCAGGTCAACCGCGATGGCAAGTCCGAATATTTCCTGAATGGCAGCAAATGCCGTCGTCGTGATATTACCGATATTTTCTTGGGTACCGGTCTTGGTCCGCGTTCCTATGCGATTATCGAACAGGGCATGATCAACCGTCTGGTCGATGCCAAACCCGATGAAATGCGGGTTTATATTGAAGAAGCAGCCGGAGTGTCGCGCTATCAGGCGCGTCGCCGTGAAACCATGCTGCATCTGGATCACACCACACAAAACCTGTCGCGTCTGGAAGATATCGCCTCCGAACTGAAATCCCAGCTAAAAACCCTGAAACGTCAGTCGGAAAGTGCGATTCAATATAAAGAACTGGAAGGACAGATCCGCACAATCAAGATCGAAATTCTGTCTTTTCAATGTGAGCAAAGCCAGCGTTTACAGGAAGAATATACCCTTGAGATGAATACGCTCGGGGAAAACTTTAAGCTGGTACGTTCCGAACTGACCACCGTTGAACATGATTTGGGCAGCACCAGTGAACTGTTCCAGCGTCTGATTCAGCAATCCACTCCTTTGCAAAGCGAATGGCAACAGGCCGAGAAAAAACTGGCTGAACTGGAAATGACCCTGCAACAAAAGCAGTCTTTGCTGGAGCAGAATTCCACCAGTCTGATCAAGTTGGAACAGCAAAAAGTCCAAACCAAAGAGCGTTTGCAGTTGATTGAACTGCAACTCGAAACCTTGCAGCAGCAACTTGAAGATCAGCAGGCACAATTGCAGCAGCAAGATGGCCAGAGTCAGGCGCAAAGCCAAAACTTGACTGAGCTCAAAGCTCAACATAGCACTGTGGCAGCGCAATTTACCCAGATCAAAACCCAGGTCGAACAGCAGCAACAGCGTAAATTACAGATGTTGGCTCAAAGCGAGCAACTGGCAAAGAATATTGAGCGGATTGAACAGCAGAAACAGACGCTCCAACAGCAAAGTGCACAGATTCAGCAACAGGCGCAGCAAGATGAGCTGGAGCAGTATCAGGCAGACAAAGCCCAAGCTGAACAGCAAATCGTTGGCTATGAAATTCAATTAACAGATTTAAGAACTCAATTCGAGCAGATGCAGGCAGAGCAGGCGAACCATCAGCAGCGCTTGATGCAGCTCAAATCTGAAATTCAGGTGCTTCATTCAGAAAAGAAAAACCTGAGCCAATTACTGACCAAAGCCAATCCAAATGCTAAAAACGATGCGGTCCAGCTGATGCATGTACTTAAGCTCAATGATGCAGGCAAAGGACATGCCAGCCTGATCGAAAAGTTTTTGGCCAAGTGGCTGTCTGCCCAGATTCTGGCAGAGGGTGAGTACTTCCTTGAAGATTGTGCGCGTCAGTTAAAGCAACAGGCTGTTCAGAATAAAATTCAGATTGCCAATACGATGTGTCTGGCCGACTGGATTGAATCTCCGCATTATTCACTGTGGCAACAAGTCGCGGTCGTAGATACATTAGCACAAGCATTACCGCTTCAAACTGACCTATTACAAGGCCAGACATTACTGAGTTTGGATGGCTATCAGGTTGGGTCAGACTGGGTCATTGCGCTGGACTATGATGAAGCCAGTCAGGCCGGACAAGGTGCATTGAGTCATCGAATCCGTCTGGATGAAATCGAGCAGCAGCTTGCGGAACTTGAACCTAAGTTTATGCAGCTGGAGCAGCAGTTACCTGAATTCGCCGATCAGGTTAAAGCTTTGCAAAACCAGATTCAGAGTATCAGTGAGCAGCACAAGCATACCCAAAAGCAGCTGCAGCAACTCGATATTCACATTGCCAAAGTACAAAGTAGCGCTCATGCTTTCGCCTTGCAAAAGCAGCAATTACAGCATCAGTTACAACAACTGGATGAGCAGCTTGAAGAAGATGCCATGCAGAAAGATGATCTGGAAATTGACCTGCATGCCTTGAATATCAAGCTGGAACAGGCGCTACCAAATTATAAAACCCTGCAATTCCAGCTTGAAGAATTGAGCGCTCAGTTGGATGACTCACAGCAGCTCAGTCAGCAAGCGCAGCAGGAACTGGAAGTGCTGCGCCGGCAAAATGTGCAAAGCCAGCAGCAGATCGAATTGCTGGAAAAAGATCAGGTATTCCTAAAAGAACAGTCTCAACAAATTACTGCACAAATCGAGCAGGCCAAAAAGTTTGTCGATCCGGTACAGCTGGAATTACCTGCTTTACAGAGCCAGTTCAATGAACAGGCGCAGATCACTGAAAAACTGCAAAAGACTTGGGCCGACTGGCAGATTGAATTAAATCAGGTGCAGAGCAAACAGCAGCACTTGACCGAACAGCGTCACAGCTTTCAGCAGCAGGATGAAAAACTTCGCACTACACTGGAAGAAAAACGTCTGGCTTGGCAGGCAGCCAAATCTGATTTGCAGCATTATTCTGAACAACTGAAAGAATTGAATAGTGAAGTAATTTCCGGGCTGGATATTGATGTTAAAGCACATCAAGCCAAACTGGAAAAAGCTCAGGCCCAGTTTGATAAGCTCGGTGCAGTCAATCTGGCGGCTTCTGAAGAATATGAAGAAGTGTCAAAACGTTATGAGGAACTGAGTCACCAGATGCAGGATCTGGAAAATACGGTTGAACAGCTACAGGCCGCGATGAAGAGTATTGATCAGGAAACTCGTAAACTGTTTATGCACACGTTTGATCAGGTCAATGCTGAGCTGCAAAACCTGTTCCCGAAAGTGTTTGAAGGTGGTGAGGCGAGTTTAAGCCTTGAAGATGGCTGGCAGTCGGGGGTAAAACTGATGGCCCGACCACCGGGTAAACGAAACAGCTCATTGGCCTTACTCTCTGGTGGAGAAAAGGCCTTAACTGCATTAGCATTGGTATTCGCGATTTTTCGCTTAAATCCGGCACCATTTTGCGTATTGGATGAAGTCGATGCACCCCTGGATGATGCCAATGTGGGACGCTTTTGTAATTTAGTCAAAGAGCTTTCTGAACACGTGCAATTTATTTATATTACCCATAACAAACTTGCAATGATGATGGCGACTGATCTTTTAGGTGTAACCATGCCTGAACCGGGAACATCAAAATTAGTGACAGTTAATTTGGAACAGGCAAAAGAATACGGCCTAGCTGCGGAGGTATAATATGGAAATCACCACCATTATCGGGATTGTTATCGCAATTGTGATTATGCTGTTTGGTATAAGAATGCTGTTCAAAAAACCTGTGGAGGCTGTACCTTCACTGGATGCCAACCTGCATATCGACCCGGATAGCCAGACGCCTATCATTCCAAGGCATGTACGTTCTCAGTTGGCACAACAGGATGTCGAATCTGATCGTATCGAGCCAAGCCTGAGTATAGATGAACCGGCTCCTGAAAAGCCTTCAGTATTTCACAAGGCCGAATCAACTCCAGTTGAGCCGACAGCGGTCGAAACTCTTGCAGTTGTCCCGTCAACAGAAGCTGAAGTAGAGGCAAAGTCGGTAGTCACGGCAGTAGATATTCCGCAAGTAAAAGCAGAGCAGGAGAATAGCCAGACTGAAACCAAGGAAGAAACGCCTGAATTCAGCCTGAACAGCAACATCGAAAAAGCAGAAATTTCTGAATTTAATGATGAAAGCAGTATTCTGGATGCACATCTGCATGAGCAAAAAATAGTGGATGAAGAAAGTGCTTTGTCCAATGCTGAAACCATTATTTCTTTGCATATCTATCCGCAAGGTCGTGTACTTTCAGGTGATAAGACTTTGAAAGTTCTACTGAAATATGGCCTGCGTTATGGCGAACTGGCCTGTTTTCACCGCTATAGTGAAGATGGTTCAAAACTGCTGTTCTCGGTATTGCAAATGACCGATACCGGCATGGAAGGCTTTGATCTGGAAACCCTATCAACGCAGGAAGTAAAAGGTCTGGCATTCTTCCTGGCTTTACCGCATAGCGATGTACAAAATGCGTTTGATACCATGGACAGTATTTCACGTCTGATTGCCCGTGAAGTGGACGGTCTGGTCTATGACCAGAATCAACAGGAATTTACTCCACAATTACGTGAATTCTGGCGCCATCAGGCAATTGATTATCGTGCTGGACAAGGGACGGAAGTTTAAGGCTGCTTTGTTCAATCTCCAAGTTGAATCTGTAGACTGCAATTTTTATAATAGCCAAAAGCTGAATATTCTACAGGGCGGATTTTCCGCCCTTTTTTATGGTGAAATTATGACCCAAGATGCCACTGTCATTGCGCAAATGCGTCAACTGATTCAACTGCTTGCCAAGCATAACCATGCTTATTATGTGATGGATCAACCGAGCATTGAAGACAGTGAATATGATCAGCTCTTTCACCAGCTCAAAGCCTTAGAAGAACAATATCCAAATTTACAGCAACCGGATACACCAACGGTAAAAGTCGGTGGGCAGGCACTTTCAAAATTTGTGACTGTCACACACGCCGTGCCGATGCTGTCATTAGGCAATGTCTTTAATCAGGAAGATCTGCTGGCTTTTGCCCGCCGTATTGAAGAACGTTTGCCAAATCAAAAAATTGAATATGATGTGGAACTGAAATTTGATGGTCTGGCCATTTCACTCTGGTATGAGCATGGCGTACTGACGCGTGGGGTGACGCGCGGCGATGGGGAAACCGGTGAAGACATCACCCAGAATGTCAGAACCATTCGCAACCTGCCGAAACTTTTATCTTCGGTGAATGGCATCATTCCCGATTTGCTGGAAGTACGCGGCGAAGTGTTGATGCCAAAATCCGGTTTTGAAAAACTGAATGCAGCCAATGCCGCCAAAGGTGAAAAGACCTTTGCTAATCCGCGTAATGCTGCGGCAGGAAGTTTGCGTCAGCTGGACCCGAATATTGCTGCCTCGCGGCCATTGGCTTTTTATGCTTATGGGATTGCTCAGTGCGTGCCGCATCATGGACAAACCACTATGTCCGCCAGTCTGGAATGGTTACATCAGTTCGGTTTTGCGGTTGGCGAGCGTCACTTTATCTGTGACAGTATTCAGGACGTGCAAAAGGTCTATGAACAGATTATTGATGAACGTGCCAGCCTCAGTGTCGAAATCGATGGCATGGTGATCAAGGTCAATGACCTAAAACAGCAGCAACAACTTGGTTTCCTGAGCCGTGAACCTCGTTGGGCCACCGCCTATAAATTTCCGGCAGTGGCTGCACTGACCACAGTAGAAAATATTAATTGGCAAGTCGGTCGTACTGGAACATTAACGCCGGTTGCGCGTTTAAATCCAGTTGCTGTCGGTGGAGTAACAGTTTCCAATGTGACGCTGCATAATATTGGCGAAATTCACCGTCTGGATGTACGTATTGGTGATACCGTCAGTGTTTATCGTAGTGGCGATGTAATTCCTAAGGTGGAAAAAGTCTGGCCGGAATTTCGCCCGGTTGATGCAGTTGAAGTGCATTTACCTGAACAATGTCCAGTCTGTGATTCACCCGTGGTCATGCCGGAAGGCGAAGCCTTGGCACGCTGTTCGGGCGGACTATATTGTGCCGCGCAGCGTATTGAAGCCATTCGTCACTTTGTCTCACGTAAAGCCATGGATATTGAAGGCTTGGGTGACCGTTGGGCAGAATCGTTGCTGCATCTGAATCTTCTGAAAGATGTCTCAGATATTTACCATCTGCATGAACATCGTGAGACTTTGCTAGGTATTGAAAAGATGGGGGCCAAATCGGTTCAGAATCTTTTAGATGCCATTGAAAACAGCAAGAAAACTACACTGGCTGCTTTTATCTATGCTCTCGGTATTCGTGGGGTGGGTGAAACCACGGCGCGGATGCTGGCCAATACTTTCCAGACGCTGGAGGCATTACGCAATGCTGATATTGAAGCATTAAAGAAAACACCAGATGTCGGTGATATTACTGCGGAATGGATTCTGGATTTCTTTCAGGCACCGCATAATCTGGAAGTTCTGGATCGTTTACTGGCTGCCGGTATTCACTGGGATGCACCGATCGCACCGACTCGTCAGCCGTTAAACGGCGAAAGCTGGGTGGTCACCGGGACTTTAAGCAGTATGGGACGAGATGATGCAACCCAGTTATTGCAAGCCTTAGGTGCACGAGTCAGTGGCAGTGTATCCAGCAAAACCAAATGTGTGGTTGCGGGTGAAAAAGCTGGCTCAAAACTGGATAAAGCAGAAAAACTTGGTATTCCAGTGATCAATGAACAACAGTTTATTGGCTTGATGCAAGACTATGGTCAGCTTGAAGCCTAAATCTCTGCACATTTCATGAAAGAATAAGAGTTAAAAAAGCCACCTTCAGGTGGCTTTTTGCATAAAAAGATTAAGGAATATATTTTTTCACAACACCATCATCGAGTAGCTGCTGGAAATGTTCAACCAGACTTTCTTTCACCGGACGATACTCAATGCCGAGCTCATTTTTACTTTTCTGGGCATTAAAGAAAATTGGATAACCCATATTTAGCTCTACAAATTTGCGGCTAAAACCTGCTACAGGCCCGAACAGTTTGAAAGCTGCCTTCGGCAATTGATTGCGTGGGAACGGAAATTTATTACCAAAATGCGCCCGCAGAATTTGGCCCATTTCCAGCAGGCTCAAGCTTTCACTGCAAATGATATAACGGCCATGCGCTTCTGGATTAAACGCCGCACGGATATGCGCTTCAGCGACATCCTGAACATCGACGACGCCATTCCACATCGGCGGGACACCAAGCAAAGTCATGCCGTTGGCAAACTGTTGCAGGACTTCCACACTACCGGATTGGGTATTTGGCGTTAAGGATTGACCAAAAACCAGTGCCGGATTGATACAGACCAGATCCCAGCGATCCTGTGCTTCAGCCATTTCCCAGGCTTTGCGCTCTGCCATGACTTTGGAATAAGGATAGGGCTGATGCGTGGCCGAACTGGTGGTATTCCAGCATGATTCATCAAAACTGTTATTCTCAGTTTGTAGAATATCAATGGCATCGCCATAAGTGGATGCGATACTCGATGTGACGATTACGCGTTTCACTGATTCAGTCTGATTGACACTATTCAGTACATTTTCAGTGCCTAACACCGCAGGTTCGATAATATCTTTGACTGCATCTTTATAGTTGGTGACCACAAAAGGTGAGGCCATATGAAAGACAATTTCACAACCTTGCATCGCCTGATCAAAAGAATCTGGGCTTAATAAATTGGCCTGAAATAACTTGAGAGTTCCCGGTGTGCTGTCGGCAATTTTTTCTAAATGGGCAAAGCTTTTACTTTTATTTAGGTCACGTACCGTGGCATGTACAGTATAGCCTTGCGTGAGTAATTTCTGGATGACCCAGCTGGCAATATAACCCGATGCACCGGTAACCAGAACAGGCGCTGTTGTTTGTGGATGTGTCATATCGGAACCGTTGTTGTTTTAAATTTGTGTGAATGATAAGCGAAATTTAAGCATGAAGTACGCCAATACAGTGATGTTTATACAAAAAGAATGAATCTGTCTGGTCAAAATTAAGATTTACAAATTTTAACGCATGTGTTTATTTGCCAGTTTTAGGTTATTGCCAAGCGTAATGAAAATGCAAAGTGTTGTTTTATAAATGGGATTTCATTAAGAACGAAGTGTAAATGCAAGTATTTCTCATTTTAATTATATAAAAATCAAATATTTAACCATGGTTAAGCTTTGCAAATTTAATTGCTTTTCGCCATAATAGCAAAATATAGGTAGGGAGTTATTCAAATGCGCGGAAATCCAGAAGTCGTAGATTATTTAAATATGTTGATCGGTGGCGAACTGGCTGCTCGTGACCAATACTTGATTCACTCTCGTATGTATGAAGATTGGGGCTTAACCAAAATCTTTGAACGTATCGATCACGAAATGCAAGAAGAGTCCCAGCATGCGGATGCGATTATCCGTCGTGTTCTGTTCCTTGAAGGAACGCCAAACATGCAGCGCGATGACGTTGAGATTGGCGAGGATGTGGTGAGCTGCCTGAAAGCCGATCTAAAACTTGAATATCATGTGCGGGAAAAACTGGCGCAGGGCATCAAACTGTGCGAAGAGAAAGGTGACTATATCAGCCGTGATATGTTACGCCAGCAAATGTCGGATACCGAAGAAGACCATACTTACTGGTTAGAAAAACAATTGCGCTTAATCGAACTGATTGGTCTGCAAAATTATATTCAGTCACAGATGTAAAACCGGATGAATAAAAAACCCAGCACATGCTGGGTTTTTTATATCTTGAAAATACTTAGTTGTTATTACTCATAATGCCAATTTTTTTGACCTCCAGCCTTTGAGCTGCCGCCATGACCATAGCGATATGTTTATATTCAGTGGCACGATCCGCCTTGATTTTAATCTGATCCTGATCCGCTTTTTGCGCTACTGTCTTGAATAAGTTTTCCAGAGCTTGGGTATTTGCTACCGGCTGTTCATTCCAGAAAATCTTACCTTGTGCATCCAGACGTAATTCCACCAGCTCAGGCGGTTTTTCATCGGTTACAGGAGGCGTTCCATTCGGTAGATCGATATTAATCGAGTTATTCGGCAAAGGAATTGTGATAATAAACATAATCAGCAAGACCAGCATGACATCAATCAATGGGGTCATGTTGACATCTAACATCACATCATCGTCTTGATTTGAACCAACATTCATCCCCATAAACTTAATCCTTCTTTGTACTTAAGGTGTAGCGGGCGGAGTGGTGACAAAAGCAATTTTGCCAATACCGGCCTGTTGGGTGGTACTAATCACCTGATCAATTGCTTCATAAGGTGTTAACTGATCACCACGAATATGCACTTCAGGCTGCGGACGTTTCTGTGCTTCTGCCTGTAAACGGCTCAGTAAAACTGTTTTATCTGCAATATAAATTTCGTTCCAGAAAATATCGCCAGTTTTATTGACAGCCAGCTGAACATTTTCTGGCTTGGTTTCATACAGTACATTTCTTTCTTCGGGCAAATCGACTGGTACGGTATGAATGGCAACCGGTACAGTAATCAGGAAGATAATGAGCAGAACCAGCATAATATCAACCAAAGGTGTGGTATTAATGGTTCCAATTACCTCATCATCGCTGTCGTTTGAATTGACCATCATTCCCATGGCTGATACCTCACTCTTACTTCACGTCACGATTAACAGGATTGTTGGTCGTAATTTCACCGCTGAGTAATACTGCGTGTAAATCAGAACCAAAAGTACGGACTTCTTCCATGACCGCTTTATTACGGCGAGTCAACCAGTTGTAGCCAAGTACTGCAGGTACTGCTACGGCCAGACCGATAGCTGTCATAATCAGTGCTTCACCCACTGGACCTGCTACTTTATCAATCGAAGCCTGACCTGAAACACCAATGGCAGTCAGTGCATGGTAAATCCCCCAAACGGTTCCGAAAAGTCCAACGAAAGGTGCGGTAGACCCGACTGTCGCAAGGAAGGCCAGGCCACCACTCAGATGGTTCTGGATTTTGTCGATCGCACGGGAAATTGAGATGGTGACCCAGGTATTGAAATCAATACGCTCAAGTAATGTGCCACCATGATTTTTGGTTGACTTGATACCTTTTTCCGCAATAAAACGGTAGACGCTGGCTTCATCCAGATTCTCGGTTGCATTATCTAGAGAAGATGATTCCCAGAATTGGTGTTCAGCTTCCTTGGCTTGCTTACGGATCTTACTTTGCTGTAAACATTTGCTGATCATGATGTACCAGGTACCGATCGACATAATGACCAGAATGAACAGGGTGACTTTAGATACCATGTCACCTTCTTTCCACATGGCTTCCAGACCATAAGGATTGTGAGCAGGTTCTTCAGCCGCAGCAGGTGCTGGAGGCGTCGGTTCAGCCGCTGTCGCTGGTGTTGCCGCTGTATCCGTTACGGTACTGGTTGGCGTAGCAGACGGTTCGGCAAAAACTGCTTGCAGGGGCAATAAAGTGCTCATGGCAATTACACCGGCAGCAGTCATGTTTTTTAAAGGTTTTAGTGATTTTTTCATCATAGATCTCCTGATTTTTTTCTTTATCTGTTGTATCTGTTAGTCAAGGACAAATTCATAGGGAATGTCATACCAAGATTCTTGCGGCTCGCCATTTTTCATTGCTGGCTTGAAAGTACATAAACTGAAGGCCTTGGATGCTGCACGATCCAGCGCACGACTACCGCTCGACTTTTTCACTTTGGCATCCTGGACCTTGCCGGTGGTATTTACATATACAGAGATCAAGACTTCACCTTGTTCTTCATTCATTAGTGCATCACGTGGATAGTCTGGGCGTTTACAACCTGCTTCACCTTGTGAAACACCACGAGTGACACCAGCGGGTGGAGGGGCTGGTGCTGGAGCGGCTGCGACTACTGGAGCCGGTGCTGCTATCGGACTTGGTGAAGGATTCGCTGCAACGGGAGTAGGCACTGCAACAGTTGTCGGTTGGGTTGGCGTTGGAAGTGTTTTCTGTACAGGAACGACTTTTTCAACCGGTTTCACCTCAGGCACTTGTGCCACTTTTTCCACGATTTTTGGTGGTTCAGGTGGTGTTTCTTTTGGTGGCTCAGGTTCAGGCGGCTTAATATCTTGAATAATCATTAGCTCAACCGGCTGTTCCGTCGGTTTAATAATGTCTTTTGCCATACCAGCCATGAGTACCAGGCCAACCAGGATATGCAAAAAAACAACGACCCCAATACCAGTCAGTTTTTTGGCGGAGTTTTTTTCTAAGTCTTCAAACTTTGTGCCCATCATGACTCCTAGAATTTAAGACAAACAGGAAATAGTGCACTGATGAGAATTTTTTTTGATTACAGGCAGCATTATTTTTTGTTTGGCTAAAATTAAACGGGGAAAACCGCAAACACCGCTTGGCAGCAGTGTTTGCGAAGTAATTAATTAAAAGAATTTATAGGTACCACGTAAGAAGTAAGCGCGGCCTGTTGGATCGCTATAACGTGGGTCATAACCGTATTGGAAGTTATCCATTACGTCAGAGGCAGGTGGTTCTGCATCGAACATATTTTTAATACCGGCAGTTAGCTCCAGATTTTTAAATCCTTTGTAAGTGCCAGAAATGTTGTATACGGTGTAGTCAGCAACATCGCGTTCTTCTGAATAGTCTTCATAACCACGAACGAACTGTTGTTCAAACACCATTCTCCAGTTTTCATAAGACCAGTTCACGTTTGCAGTATGTTTCCAGCGAACCACTGCTGGGTCATCATAAACACCGACATAACCTTCCCACTCGCCGCCTGGTTCACTTTGGTAATCCATTTTGATCACATAAGTACCGTCAATACCAAAACCGAAGCGGCCAGTTGCCGTCATTGGAGAAAGATAGTTCAAACTCAAATCAATACCTTGGGTTTTCAAGCCACCGGAGTTAATCAAGTTAGTTGAGATATGATCGATACGACCTTCTGCATTACGAACAAAGTATTGAGCATACTTTTCTGGATCACCAAAAATTGATGCTTCACCAATCGTTCCCACTAAGTTTTCAATTTCGATATTGTAGTAATCGGCAGTGAAAACTAAGTTTTTGATCGGTTCAAAGACAAAACCAGCCATGTAAGATGTTGACTCTTCTGGACCTAGTTCAGAATTGCCGCCTTGTGTACGGATAAACTGGGTATTACATTCAGTTTGGTATCTGGTTTCAGTTGGTGTACCACCCGGGCAAAGAATCGGGTCATTATATCTTGCACCAGTCCAAGTTCTGACCGAAGGAGCATTGACCTCATATAAGCTTGGTGCACGGAAACCAGTACTGTAAGAAGTACGGAACATGAGTTCTTTAGCTGGTTCCCAACGTAAAGCCACTTTAGGATTAAAGGTGTCACCAAAATCGCTATAGTCATCATAACGAGCAGCTAACTGTAATTCCAGGTTGGTCAATAAAGGTACTTGGAGTTCAGTAAATACTGCACTAATGTCACGATCGCCTGAGCTTTTTGGTTTATTTGGATCAATACCACTGCCTGGAACTTGAGCAACAATTTCAGAATTTACAGTTGCTTCCCAGTCTTGTTTGGAGAAACTGCCACCGAGTGCAAAACCGACATCACCTGCAGGCAGTGTGTAGATTGGACGACTCACGGTAAAGTCAATTGTAGTGGATTCTAAAGATGCCTGATTGGTATCGCCTTTGACATCAAAAGTGTTCCATAAGCCGGCATTGGCTGCTGCTTGTGGGCCAAATGGGTTTAAAGTTCCATTATCAAGTGCAGCCTGAACTCTACTGCGGTTTAAATAACCACTTACGAAACTGTCAGTCGCATCACTTTTTGCATAAGTAACACCACCATTCATATCCCAACCGTATGCTTCACCTTCAATCCCTGCAAAGATACGGTTCGATTCGTTAATTGACTTAGAAACACGGTTACCGCCTTGTGAACGTAGATACAGTTGTAATGTGTTAGTCGCCAAGCCATCAACTGCTGGAGTAATACCTTTGCCAGGGTAATATTGACTGGCATAAGGCAAGGTCACACTACGACTATAAACATCAGGCGCAATTGAAGTGGTTACTTCATCACGTGCATAGATATACTCACCAATCGCATTAAAGTTATCTGACAATTTGAAAGTTGCGCGACCTAACGCAGAAAGATTCTCTTGTTCAGGCACAATACCAATAACAGTTTGGGTATTTAAATAACAGAAACCATCTTCAGCAACAGTATCTTTGGTATTTAAACAATTATCCCCATAAGGGTTACCCAAAATACCAGTGATAGGATCGTAGAAGTTTGCAGGGAAAGCATTTGCTGAACTGCCATCAATTCCTAATTCAGGAAGTACCCCACCACGGCGGCTGACTTTACGGTCTTTTGCCCAAATCGTATCTTGTTTTCGGTAATCGATCACACCGTAGACATTAAAACCTTCTTCATCTAGATCGCCATATCCCCCAAAAATCGAAACGTCAATTTTTTCGCCGCCTTTTTCTTCAGGAATTTGACCACCTAAAGTAATGCCCACGCCTTCATATTGCTTTTTCGTAATAAAGTTGATTACACCACCCACTGCATCTGCACCATAGACTGCAGATGCGCCGTCACGTAAGACTTCAATGCGCTCTACCAATGCGAGAGGGATGTTGTTTAAGTTGGTTGAATCGGTACCAAATGCACTGCTTGCAACACGGCGACCATTAATTAAAACTAAAGTTTTATCCGAACCAAGACCACGTAAATTTGCTGTTGAACCACTGGTATTACTGGCACCGACATTTTGTGCTGTGACATAACTTGCTTGGTTGGCACTGACTTTCATCAATGCTTCTTCTACAGTGGTTACCCCCTGATTCACCAGATCTTCACCTTTAATAATCGTGATTGGTGAGGCGCTTTGTGCGGCTACACCTTTAATAGATGATCCAGTAACTCGCACTTTCTCTACCTTGGTAGGTTGTGCAGCGGAGTTTTCTGGTTCATCTGCTGCATGTGCCAGCGAAAGACACATCATGCTTAAGCTTAACGCGCTTAATTTGATGAGTTTTTTTCCAACGGTTGGAGCCCCCATAGATCCGACCAATTTGTTTTTTTTCATCGTAATTTTCACCCTTTTGTTATGTGAAGTAGTGCTGGGAGGACTTAAGCAAAGCGAATGCCAACTTATAAATTATTAATTTTAAAAAATATTAAGTGATTGAAAAAATTATATTTAATTTAGTTTTTTGGGAGGTTTACTAAGTTTTGATGAAGAAAAATTAAGAGAGTGGGGTTTAAAATCTGAAGAAAGTCTCTATAGGAAACCATGAGAAAGTAAAAAATAAATATTTAATGAATAAGAAAGGAATCTAAAACTGAAAGATAAATTGAATAAAGTTTAATCATGGTGCATGATTTTTACATAAAATATACAATAATTTAATAAGATAATAATTATATATTTCATTTGCTTATGTATGTATTTTCTTGGGTTGAAGTAGTGGGAGGATGCAATAATATGAAACAGGTCTGGTTTATTTTTGTGCAGACTAGGCTTGGAGCTAGATTTTAAGAATAAATATTAAATTAATGATTCATGGAAAATATTATGTTATTGATAATGTTTTAAATGATTAATAAAAATAAGCTTTTTTGAGTTAATAACAGGAAAAAATCGTTATTTTTCGAGGATGGCATGAAATTCGCTTTGTTCATTTTATTCCATCTGTCCAGCTTTGACCCATCCATTGAAGCAAATATGGGATGATGTGTTAAAGACTTCCTATAGCAATAAAACTTCAAGATCAAGAATAGGTACAAATTTGAAATCAGCACTTTTCAGCATGACAATTTTGGCCTTGGCCATGACTACGGGGCAAGCCTCTTGGGCAAAATCATCTGCACATCCGGATAAAGTTTTAAACTTGGCTTTCGAAGCACCTGATGATGGTTTTGATATGGTCAAAACCTATAATTTTTATAGTGGTAGCGTTGCTGAAGCCATTTTTGAATCTTTATTGCGTTATGACTATCTGGCGCGGCCGGCAATTCTGGTACCAAATACCGCCGAATCCTTACCCAAGGTTGAACAGGATGGCAAAGTCTATACCTTTAAAATCAAGCCAGGAATTTATTTTAGTCCTGATCCTGTATTTCAGGGCAAGAAGCGTGAACTGGTGGCACGTGATTATATCTACTCCATGCAAAGGATCATGGATCCCACAAATCATTCTCCGTCTTTTTCTTTTATTGAGGGAAAAATCCTTGGGGCAGATCAAGTCATTCAGCAGGCCAAAAAAACGGGTAAATTTAACTATGATGCTCCGATTGCCGGTTTAAAAGCTCTAGATAAATATACCTTACAAATTACCTTGACCCGTTCAGACCTGAATTTTCCTTACATTCTGGCCTATGTTGCTTTTAGTGGTACCGCACGGGAAGCGATCGAACATTATGGTCATCGGGCAGGTCAGCATCCGGTTGGAACAGGGGCGTATCAGTTACACAAATATGTGCCGCGTAGCCGTATTGAACTGACTGCCAACCCGAATTATCGCGGTTTTGTCTGGAACTTTAAGGGCGATGGTTCCGAATGGGATCAACGTATTGTCAAAGCCATGCAAGGCAAGCAGATGCCGCAAATTGGCAAGGTCAAAATCAGTATTATTGAAGAGGAACAGTCTCGCTGGCTGGCTTTAAAGTCTGGACAACTGGACTATGACAAACTCACTGCGAGCGGCGCCGAACAGGCACTGGAAAATAAGCAGCTGAAAAGCGAATACAAGAAAAAAGGCATCCTGCATTATCCGAATAAAGAACCGGAAATTACCTATACCATCATGAATATGCGTGATCCGTTAATTGGTGGAAATTCACTGGAAAAAATTGCCTTACGTCGTGCTCTTGCCTTGTCCTATAACCAGAAAGAAGCTATCCAGCAGCTGTACAAAGGTCATGCCGATAAAGCTGAAATGATTTTGCCAGAGGGAGTGGGTGGACATGACCCGAAGTATAAAAGCAGTATTGCTTATAACCCATTACTGGCCAATAAACTGCTTGACCGCTTTGGTTATAAGAAAGGCGCTGATGGTTACCGCACCTTGCCCGATGGCAAACCTTTGATACTAAAAATGAATTCAACCAGTTCAAGCTCTTCGGTGATTTCTGCAGAATTATGGAAAAAGAATCTGGATGCGATCGGGGTGCGAATTGAGTTCAAGGTCAGTAATTTTGCTGACAATTTAAAAGAAGCCACTCAATGCAAACATATGATGTGGGGTGGAGCCTGGATTGCGGACTATCCTGAAGGGGAAAACTTTGCCCAGTTACTGTATGGGCCAAATGCGCAGCAAGGCAACCTGAGTTGCTATACCTCAAAAGCCTATGACGCATTGTACCAGACCGCGATGAAACTGCCGCCGCAGCAGCGGACGCCATATTATGAGCAGATGAACCGTCAGATGGAGGCCGATAATCCATGGATTCTGCACAATACCCGGATACGTAACTGGTTGATTCATCCGCATGTACAGGGCTTTAAGGCACATCCGGTGACCAGAGCAGTTTGGCAATATATGGATATTGAACCTGTTAAAAAATAACTTGAGAAGATTAAGAACCAGTATGAATGTGAATAAAAATACTTTAAAAAAACTGGCCAGTGGGGTGTTAGTGGCCGGTTTGATGATGGCAGGGAGTGCACCGACATGGGCCAGCAATCCTGCCAACCCGAATAAGGTTTTAAAAACAGTATTTCTGGCAGCTGAAACCGGTTTTGATCCGGGTTATATCCATGACCGTTATTCAGCCAAGATTAATGCCGCGATTTTTGAGACCTTATTTACCTATGATTATCTGGCCTCGCCGGCAAAATTAGTGCCATTGACTGCAGTCAGTCTGCCTCAAGTGAGTGCGGATGGCCTGACTTATACCATCAAAATCAAAAAGGGTATTTACTTTGCCGATGATCCGGTCTTCGGCGGTAAAAAACGTGAACTGACCTCGTATGACTATGCCTATAGCTTGAAACGTCTACTGGACCCAAAGCTGCATTCACCGAACAGCTGGTTGCTGGATGGCCGAATTAAGGGGCTGGACGCATGGATGGCCCTAACCAAAAAAAATGGCAAAGCCTATGAAAATCCGTTTGAAGGTATTCAGACCCCAGACCGCTATACCTTGATATTAAAGCTGAATAATCCGGATCAGAACTTTCCGATGTTGCTGGCACATGGGCCTGCCGCTGCAGTAGCTCGTGAAGTGATTGAAAAATATAAAGACAAAGCGGGTTGGGTCATGAATAGGCCAGTGGGAACTGGTCCTTATGTGCTCAGTCGCTGGACACCAGGCTCACGGATTATCTTAAAACCAAATCCAGCTTATCGTGGTTTTGTCTGGGACTTTAAAGCCAGTGGTGCAGAAGATCAGGCTATTGTAAAAGCCATGCAGGGCAAAAAAATGCCTCAAATCGGCACTATTGATGTGCGTGTTATTGAAGAAGCGCAATCCCGGATGCTGGCATTTAAGAAAAATGAACTGGACCTGCTCGAAATTGAAGGCGATATCGTCGTACAAGCCCTCGATGGCGATAAATTAAAGCCTGAGCTGGCTCAGCAGGGGGTGAAGCTGTCACGTATTTTAGAGCCCTCCATTAGTTATCATTACTGGAATATGCAAAACCCGGTCGTGGGTGGTTTCGCGCCAGAAAAAATTGCCTTACGTCGTGCCATGGCGATGGCATTTTCTGTAGAAAACATGATCAATGTATTACTTAAGGGAGATGGAGCAAAACTGCACATGCCTATTCCCCCAGGAGTAGCAGGTTATTCACCGTCCTATAAAAGCAGTATTCCCTATTCTGTCAAAGCAGCCAACATGTTGCTCGACCGCTATAACTACAAGATCGGTGCAGATGGCTGGCGAAAGACGCCTGAAGGTAAACCTCTGGTGATTGAACTGATTACTGGGAATACCAGTCGGGGCCAACAGCAGGGTGAATTCTGGAAAAAGACCCTGGACAGTATCCATATTCAGCTGACCAGTAAGGCCATGCCATTCGCTGAAGGCATCAAGCTGGAAAAGCAATGTAAAACCATGTTTAAGAGTTCTGCATGGATTGCCGATTATCCGGATGCTGACAACTTTATGCAGTTGTTCTATGGCAAGAATATCAATGTCACCAACAATGCCTGTTTCAAGCATCCTGAATTCGACCGTCTATACGAACAAACCCAGAGCATGCCGCCTGGACCGGAGCGTGATCTGCTCTACCGCAAAATGACCCGAATTCTGGAAGTCAACATGCCGACCCTGATGCTCTATAGCACCTACCGTAACGCTTTGACCCAACCCCAAATTATTGGACATAAGTCCCATCCGATTCTGTCTTCAGAATGGATGTATATCGATATTAATACGAAAAAGTAAGAAAAAATCTGGAGATGAATATGAAATCAAAATCTTTAAAATTAAGTACCTTATGTTTAATGATGATGGGGGGATATCAAGGTGTAGCGGCAGATACCCAAGTACAGCTGCTGCCATTATTCAAGGCTGCAGAAATTCCGTCTTTATGTGATGCCAGTCTGGCCTCCATGCAAAAAGATATCCAGATATTTGAAAATAAGAAAATTAAAAATAAAGCCAAGGCCGGGCCTTATCTGGCTGAATGGGATGAATTGCATGCCAAAGCCCGTGATTTCGGTGCTGCAGTAGGGTTGTACAGTAATGTCGATCCGGATCCTGCATTGCGTCAGGCAGCCGATGACTGTGAACTTAAAATCAGCAAATACCAGACCACCCTGTATCAGAATCCTAAACTGTATGCCCAGTTCAAGAAACTGAAAGCCAGTGATCCGATTGATCAGAAATTTTTAGAAGATATTCTGGAGCAGTTTGAGAACACCGGGGTACAACTCAGTGCAGAAAAACAGAAACGACTGAAAGAAATTATTGAAGAAAGTACCAAACTGGGACAGGACTTTTCCAAAAATGTGCGGGATAACCCTGAAAAAGTTGAATTTACTCCAGCTGAAATGAAAGGCCTGCCAGAAAGTTACATCGCAAATTTAAAGAAAAATGAAAAGGGCAATTATCTGCTCGGCTTTGATTATCCGGAATACCAGCCTTTTATGGAGCTGGCAGAAAGTGATGAAGCACGCAAACGTTACCAGACCGCTTACACGCGTCGCGGGACCGAACAAAACCTGCAATTCATGAAAAAAGCCATTGATCTGCGTTATGAAATGGCACAACTTTTTGATAAGGAAAGCTATGCTCATTCTGCGCTTGAATTCCGTATGGCCAAAACTCCTGAAGCAGTGAACGGTTTTCTGGATGAGGTTTATGCCAAAGTTGCACCTCTAGAAAAGCAGGATGTAGAACAATTACGCCAGTTCAAGGCTGAAACTTTAAAAGTTCCAGTAGAGAAAGCAGAAATTACACGCTGGAATCAGGGTTATTGGAGTGAAAAACTGCGTCAGGCCAAATACAAGGTCGACCAGGAAAAATTGCGGGATTATTTCCCGACAGAAGCATCGCAAAAATGGTTATTCGCTATTTCTTCGGAACTCTATGGTATTGAGTTCAAGCCGGTAAAAGTCAAGGCCTGGCATGATGAAGTGGAATATTATGCGGTACATGACAAGGCTACGGGCGAATTCCTGGGCGGATTATATGTCGATAAATACCCGCGTGAAGGCAAATATGGGCATGCAGCTGTCTGGGGAGCTTATGGTGGCAGTACCCTGAATCAGCGTCGTCCAGTATCGGTATTGGTGACCAATTTTAACCGTAAGGGCTTGAATAGCAACGAACTGGAAACCTTTGTGCATGAAATGGGTCATGCCTTGCACGGGATTCTATCGAAAACCCGCTATACAGAACAGTCTGGTACCTCGGTAGAGCGTGACTTTGTTGAAGCGCCGTCACAGATGTATGAAGAGTGGGCACGCCGTCTGGAAACCTTGTCAAAAGTAGCGGATTACTGTGAGCCGGCATGTCCTCGCGTGGATGCTGCCATGACCGAGCGCTTAAAGAATGTGAAGAATTACGGCCGAGGCCTGCATTATGCCCGTCAGGCTTTATATGCCCAATATGATATGGCCTTGCATGGTAAAGATGCAAAAAACATTGAGCCTTTAAAACTCTGGCAGGATATGGAAGGTAAAACTGCCTTGGGTTATGTCAGCGGTCAGCAGTTCCCGGGACAGTTCGGGCATCTAATGGGCGGCTATCAGGCAGGTTACTACAGCTATATGTGGTCTGAGGTCATTGCCCTGGATATGCTTTCATCCTTTGGTGATCAGCTGATGGACAAGAAAGTCGGTGCGCATTATCGCAATACGGTCCTGGCTCAAGGTGGTCAAAAGCATGGCGAGCAAATGGTGAAAGACTTCTTGGGTCGTGATCCGGACAGCAAAGCTTTCTTTAATGAAATCTCTGGAAAAAATTAAGGAAGGCAAGCGATGCTGGCATATATTATTCGACGGCTTTGGCAAATGATCCCGACCATGCTCGGGGTGATTTTGCTGATTTTCCTGCTGTTTAACTGGGTAGGCGGAGACCCTGCCTATATTCTGGCCGGTAAAATGGCCAATGTGGAACAGATTGAAAACATCCGTCAGCAACTGGGTGTGGATCAACCGTATTACGTACAACTCTGGATCTTTATCAAGCAGATTTTAACCTTTGATTATGGGGTGAGCTGGAGTACCGGAGAATCGGTGGCACAGATTATCACCACCCGTTTGGGGCCCTCACTGACCATTCTGATTCCACTGACCATTCTGCAAACTATTATTTCTATCATTCTGGCTTTGGGTGTGGCTTCGGTTCGTGGTTCTTTGACAGATCGCATGATCATGATGCTGTGTACGATCGGTATGTCGATCAGTATTCTGGTTTACATCATCGTGTTCCAGTATTTCCTGGCCTATGAACTGAGCTGGTTCCCGGTACAGGGCTGGAGCGATAATTTTGCCGATAATCTTTTCAAATACGCCTTGTTACCTGTGCTGATTATGTTGGTGGTCAGTATCGCACCAACACTACGCCTGTATCGTAGTTTCGTACTGGATGAAGTTAATCAGGACTATGTACGTACTGCGCGTGCCAAAGGCCTGGGTGAAAACCGTATCATGGGCGTGCATGTCTTGCGCAATGCCTCGATTCCGATTATTACCGATGTCATGGCAGGACTTCCGGCACTGCTGATTGGTGCTTTCCTGATCGAACGTTTTTTTGGTATTCCTGGAATTGGCCGTGAAGTCATTATTGCGGTAGAACGTTCCGATTTTCCTGTGATTAAAGCCATTACGGTCTATGTCGCTGCTGCGACCATGATATTCAATCTGATTGCCGATCTGATCTATAAATGGGTCGATCCGCGTGTACAGTTGAAGTAGGTGAATTATGCTGAGTGCGATATTTAAAAAAGAACAAGCGGCTGAAGCAGCACCTGAGTCGGCTTCAACAGGCTTATGGCAGCTGGCCATGCGCCGTTTGAAACGTGACCGGATTGCCATGTTTTCCCTGTATGTGGTGCTGTTTTATCTGCTGCTGCTGGTACTGTCAATGAGCGGCCTGATTGCCAAAGACTGGAATAAAGAAGTGGCGGTCAGCTATGCACCGCCGAGTTTTATCAATGCAGCCCCAGTTCCGGCTGCATCTGATACAGAGCAGAGCGCAGAATCTGTGCCTCTACCGGTCAATCCAGTTGATCCCTTAAAAGATGTCATTGCTGAATTGAATGCTGAAATTTCTGCTGAGCAGGGTGCTGGTGCAGGCATCGATTATTATGGAGTGGTCGATCCGCTGGCAGAAGACATGAAGGCCATTAATCAGGAGCTCGGCGGCCAGCTGATGGATGAAAGTGGGGAACTCAAGCAAAGTCTGGTTTTTGGCGCCGATAAATGGGGTCAGGATGTTTTACAGAAAACCATCAAGGGGGCTGAAACCTCGATTCTGGTTGGACTGATTGCAGCCTTTGTTGCCGTACTGATTGGGACTGCACTGGGTGCAATAGCAGGTTACTTTGGTGGTTGGGTCGATGATTTCCTAAACTGGTTCTATAATATCTTTACCTCGATTCCCTATCTGTTGCTGGTTTTGGCCATTGCCGCAGTGTTACAGCAGAAAGGTATTTTATCAATCATCCTGATTTTAGGTCTGACTGGCTGGACCGGGGTCTTCCGTTTGGTTCGTGCTGAATACATGAAGCATACGGCACGTGAATATGTGCTGGCTGCCAAGGCGATTGGCGTGAGTAATATGCGTCGTATGTTTGTCCATATTTTTCCCAATGTCAGCCATATTGCCCTGGTACAGATGTCTATTCTGGTGGTGGCATTTATCAAGTCCGAAGTCATTTTGAGCTTCCTCGGTTTCGGTGTGCCTATCGGGGTAGTGTCATGGGGCAGTATGCTAAATGAAGCGCAAAGCGAGCTGATTTTGGGTAAATGGTGGCAACTAGCGGCAGCCTCAATCGCCATGGCGGTATTGGTGACTGCTTTCTCGATGTTTACCGATGCACTCCGTGATGCATTAGATCCAAAACTGAAATAGGAGCGCAACGATGTCTGAAATCAATCCAAGCACAGCACCTGCGTTACTTCGCGTAGAAAATCTGCGAGTCAGTTTTAAAGGTGAAAATAAAGAATATATTGAGACCGTAAAAGGGGTTTCTTTCGAGATTCCGGCCAATACCACGGTTGCACTGGTAGGTGAATCGGGGAGTGGCAAGTCGGTTACTTCCCTCGCCACTATGGGCCTGCTTCCGGCAGAAAGCGCACGTATTTCAGAAGATAGCCAGATCATCTTTGAAGGGAAAAACCTGCTCAAGCTTAAAACCCGTGAAATGCGCCAGATGTGCGGCAAAGACATTGCCATGATTTTTCAGGAGCCGATGTCTTCGCTAAATCCGGTATTTACGGTAGGCATGCAGATTGCAGAAATCCTGCAACTACATTTGGGCATGAATAAAAAACAGGCGCGGCAACGTACCCTGGAGCTGCTCAAAGAAGTGGGGATCCCTGCGCCAGAAACTAAAATTGATGCCTATCCGGGGCAGCTTTCCGGTGGACAGCAGCAACGCGTCATGATTGCCATGGCCATTGCCTGTGAGCCTAAACTATTGATTGCAGATGAACCGACCACGGCCCTGGATGTGACTATTCAAAAGCAGATTCTGGACTTGTTGGAATCCCTGCGTCAGCGTCGCCAGATGTCGATGCTGTTTATTACCCATGATCTTGCATTGGTTGGTGAAATTGCCGATCAGGTGATTGTAATGCGCCATGGGGAAATCCGTGAACAGGGTCCGGTTCGAGAGGTGCTGGACCGGCCTCAGGACATGTATACCAGAGCCTTGTTACACTGTCGTCCACAATTGTCGCAACGTCCGTTACGTTTACCGATGATTAGCGATTTTATGAAACAGGATGGTTCAACCTGGCTGGAAGATATCCGCCTGAATACTCAGCTTCCGCAACGTTCACGTGGACTAAAGGGCGGAGAGGAAATGATTCTGGATGTACGGGATCTGAAGAAATCTTTTTATAGTCGTAAAGGACTGTTTGGCAAAGATGAATTTCAGGCAGTAAAAGGAGTTTCTTTCCAGCTGGCCAAAGGAAAAACCTTGGGGCTGGTCGGGGAGTCCGGTTCGGGTAAAACCACCATCGGTTTATTACTGATGCGTCTGCAACAGGCTACAGGTGGTAAGGCACTGTTTCAGGGGCGGGATATTCTGGATATGTCGGAAAAGGAATTTACCCAGTATCAACGTAAAATCCAGATCATTTTTCAGAATCCCTATGCTTCGCTGAATCCACGTTTTACTGTTGGACAAATCCTGATGGAACCGATGCAGATTCACAAGATTGGTCAGGATGATGCCGAACGCAAACAAATGGCTTTAGACTTGTTGGAGAGGGTCAGCTTGCCTGCACAGGCTTTTTATCGTTATCCGCATGAGTTTTCTGGTGGTCAGCGTCAGCGGATTGCAATTGCACGTTGTCTGACTTTAAAACCTGAGATTTTAATCTGTGATGAATCGGTCTCGGCACTGGATGTATCAGTACAGGCGCAAGTGCTGAATTTACTGCAAGACTTACAGGATGAATTTGGTCTGAGCTATATCTTTATTTCGCATGATTTATCGGTAGTGAAATATATTTCTGATCAGATCATGGTGATGAATCATGGGGAGTTGGTAGAAATCGCCAATTCAGATGAACTGTATCAATCTCCACAGCATGAATATACCAAGCGTTTAATCGGTGCTATCCCGCAAGGGATTCCACAAAGTGCCTGATGCATAAGGCATAAAAAAGTCAGGCAATGTGCCTGACTTTTTTATTTATCTTAATTAAAACTTTTTAAAGCCTTTGTTGACGCCATATGGACGGCGCGGCGCATTTTCATCACGCTCTTCACGGCGGCCGAAACCTTGATCAGGACGGTTTTCACGACGTACAAACTGAGTGCCATTCTGGTTTTCAGCTCTGTCACGACGACCATAAGCATTGTCATCACGACGCTCACGGCCAGTATTATTTTGTGGTTGCTCATCACTGTCACGACGTTGCTGACGCAAGAAACCGCCACGGCGCGCAGCCATCGGTTTGTCTTGCATACGCTCGTTACGGCGTTTCGCCATACCAAACAAGCCTGTACCTTGACGTGGCTTCAATTCCACAGCTTTGGTCAGGTTGTCGATATCGTTTTTATCCAGTTCAATCCAGCGACCGGTACGCAGTTCGCGTGGCAAAATCACAGTACCATAACGGGTACGCAGTAGACGGCTGACTTTCAGGCCTTGTGATTCAAAGATACGACGTACTTCACGGTTACGACCTTCTTTCACCACGACCTGGAACCAACGGTTGATCCCGTCACCGCCCAGTTCAGAGAAAGATTCGAATTTTGCCGGACCATCGTCTAGCACCACGCCTTTAAGCATGTTGTTACGAATTTGTGGCGTTACTTCACCCATGACACGAACTGCATATTCACGTTCGATTTCATTCGATGGGTGCATCAAGCGATTCGCAAGTTCACCATCATTTGTGAACAAGAGTAGACCGGTGGAGTTAATATCCAGACGACCGACCATCACCCAGCGATCGCCCGGAATAGCAGGCAGCTGTTCAAACACGGTCGGACGGTTTTCAGGATCGCTACGTGAGCAGATCTCGCCTTCAGGCTTGTAATAGATAATGACACGACGACGGATTTCGTCTTCAATCTGGAAGGCAACTTTACGACCATCGATGCGAAGCTCATCACCTGGTTCGATTCGTTCACCCACTTGGGCAATTTGCCCGTTGACACTTACACGACCCGCGGCAATGACTTCTTCCATATAACGGCGAGAACCCAAACCAACGCGTGCAAGCACCTTTTGCAACTTTTCACTCATGACAGCATAACCTTAGAAATAATTATCAACAGTTCACCTATTTATGACTTCGGTGCATTCGCATCGAGGGCCATAAAAGCTTCCTTGGCATCCTGCAGGGGAGGCAATTGGCCCAAACTATTCAGGCCAAACGCATTTAAAAATTGTGGCGTTGTCATTAACAACGCAGGTCTTCCAGGGAGTTCACGAAATCCGGACTCTTTAATCCAGTTCCAGTCAAACAGCGTACGCAAGTTTTGACTGTTATTCGTTACACCACGAATCTGTTCAATATCCGCTCGAGTCACTGGCTGGTGATAAGCAATCACCGCAAGTGTCTCCAGTAATGAAGGTGACAAGCGAGCCGGTCGCTCAGGCCAGGTCTGTGCAATAATATTACGATATTTTGCACGCACTTGAAAACGATAACCTTGTGCTGTTTCAATCAGTTCGATTGAACGGCCATGCATCAGCATGGAAAGTTGTTGTAAATACTGGCGTAATTCCTGCTTGCTATAGCGATCCTGAAAAGTTTCTTTCAGACGAGCCAATGAAACCGCGGAGTCGCTGGCAAAAATAATGGCTTCAAGCTGCATCAATACTTCATGCAGATTATCTTCTGCAGATAACAGCGTATTTTGATCGAGTGTCATTGACTGGCTCCTTGAATCGCGAGCGGGGCTTCAATACCTGTAGCAATAATCTGAATTTTTTGTTGTCGGGTCAGTTCCAGCACCGCCATAAAGGTTACCACCATACCCATACGGCCTTGGCTCGGTTTTAACAAGTCCTTAAAGCTGAGTATTGCGCCAGTTTCAATACAACTTTCAATATAGGCAATACGTTCTTCCAGCAGTACCGGTTCCTGTTGCACCTGATGAATCACCGGTTCAGGACGGTTAAATATACAAAGCAAGGCATCACGCAATAAATCGCTTGAATAGCCTTCATTCGGCTGCTGGATTTCGCCCAAACTGACGTTGGTGGTGAAAGTGTCACGTTCCAGAATCGGCATCTGGCCCAGACGTTCTGCTGCCTGTTTAATTCTTAAATAATTTTCTAAACGGTCAATCAGTTCTTGTTTTGGATCCTGTTCAAGTGTAGCCAGGCTTTTCGGTTTCGGTAATAGCAAACGCGATTTCAGATCTGCCAGTAAGGCTGCCATCACCATATAGTCGGCCGTCAGCTCGATGTTCAGAGATTTCATCGCGTCCATATAAGACAAATACTGTGCTGCAATTGGCGCGATATCGACCTGTAACAAGTCAAAACCGTTTTTTTGAATCAGGTAAATTAAAAAGTCGAGTGGGCCTTCAAAATGTTCTAATAAGATTTCAAATGCCGCTGGAGGAATGTACAGATCCTCTGGAATTGTATCCTGCCATTCATCCAGAACCCGAATGTGCGGAGCAGATTCCATAGTGTTATGGATAATTTGAGTCATTACAATTATAGGCCACGCGAATTTTCAAAGGCATGCAAAGGCTTGATTTTCGGTATCTGATCGAAAGAAAAGCACAGGATTAAGCGTTGTCATTGTACTGGAAAAGTAACTTTAAATAAATTAAATAAGCCGTCAAAGCCATAAAAACTTAAAAAAATAATGGAATTTATCAGCTCTTTCAAAATAGCAACGAGAAAAATGACAGAACATAGCGGGAAATGCTGCGGTGATTTTCACGTTAAATTGGCTCTCATAATCAAGCGTATCTGGTGGATGAGGCCAGTTGATGCACTTAAAAAACTCGATCAATACAGTGATTCTCATCAAAAGAGAAAATAAGCTAGCTGGCAGATATTGAGTGATTTTTAAACGGATTTCCCATTAAAAAACATAAAATTAATAAGTATTAATAAAATATTTTCCTATAATTCTTGGTCAAAAATACCGCTATACTCTCGAAAAATAGTCAAGAATCACAAAAATCAATAAAAAGGTGAAGAAAGCATGCCACTTATTCTGGTTGTTATTGGGATGATCGCATTCGGGGGATTTTGGGCTTATCCCAAATATCAGATTATGCAGCTTGAAGATGAAGCACGCACAGGACTGAAATCAGGCGGATTTTCAGCTTTTGCGGAACAGGCCCGACCTGTCATGCAGGCCATGAAAATGGATTTTAGTGTGCTGGACCAATATCCCAATATTCGTTTTTACATGCGGCATATGGCTTATGAGGGCGACCAGCTGGATGAGCGGATTAAGCTAGATATGCAAGCCATGTCTTGTGAGTCGATCAATTCCTTTAAAGTCATGGAACCCAAAGCACGTACGGCGATGCTGAATGTACTGGAAGATGATCAGATCATTTTTCATGTGTATCTGAAAAATAAGCTGGGCGAGGAACTCATGCACCATGAACAGAAGCTATCGCAATGCCCAAATTTCATTGCAGTTCGTCATTATGAACGTAGTTCAGATTCCTAAACTGGTTTTGGCAACCATTGCATACCTGTCGAATTGAAAAGAATAGAACTGCAACCTCTCACCCTATGCTGTTTTAGATTTTCATGGTGAGGAATGATTGTATTCCTTGGTCGCAAATTCAATGATACGTTGGCAAGTCTCTGCCAGGCATACATTTTGGTTTGAATAGATCTGCAACAACTGTCTCGCTACAGCCAACGTCAGGAAAAATTGGTACTCAGTATGATCAATATTTACAGTGGGATGGGAAGGAAAATGTGCTTCGACCATGACTGCCTTGGATTGCAGTGTCCAAGGCAGTTCTGCATAGATTAAATCCTGTGCAGAAAATTCATGCTGATTTAGCAGGAGATAAAATAAATCCATTCATTTTGACTCCCCGAATGTTTGTAGGAATTTCTCAAGCGTCGTTTATTCAAAGGCGCTGACATCTCCCATACCACGACGAATCACTTCTGGATGATCACCAGATAAATCTACAATAGAGGTCGTGCTCAACGTGCCTAAACCACTATCTACAAAAACATCAATGCGTTTGCCCAGCTGCATTTCAATATCATAAGGATCATCGAGTGGGTCAGTCTGACCCGGTAAAATCAGGGTAGAGGTCAACAGCGGTTCACCGAGTTCTTTCAGTAACATTTGACACACCGGATTATTTGGAATGCGCAGACCAATGGTTTTTTTCTTGGGATGCATCAACCGACGCGGGACTTCGCTGGTCGCAGGTAAAATAAAGGTCGTAATAGCCGGTGTATTATTTTTCAGCAAACGGTACATGGCATTGTCCACCTTGGCATAAGTGGCAATATCGGACAAATCACAGCACAGAATCGCATATTGATGCTTTGGGCCCAGACCACGAATTTGCGCAATCCGCTCCATGGCACTCTTGTTCCCAATCTGGCAACCAATCGCATAGGCCGCATCAGTGGGATAGACCACCACATCACCCGCACGGATACGTTCCACTGCCTGACTGATTAAGCGGGGTTGCGGATTGTCTGGGTGTACGCGTAAATGCAGCATAGAGACTACTCCAAGCTTGGGCTGATGGTTTATTATGTGGCGCTCAGGCAAGATCTGGCAATCATAAAAAAGGTAGATTTGTGTAATTTAATCAAGCATTTCACGTATAAATTCATCAGATTGTAAACTTTTGCCACCTCTAATGCAGATACAGATACATTGGATAAAGTGCGCTGCATCACGTGGAAGTTTGGCTGTACCATTAAAATAAGCCTGAACTTGAGCGTAGACATTATCTTTAAAGCTGGCGCCATCACCGCCGTCGCCAGTCAGGTTATCCAAAGAAACCCGGAACTTACGGCCAAAAGCCTGGGCAAACATCCATTCAATTGCCTGTGGTTTGATTTCGACTTGTTCAAATAAAGCCTGCTGTTCGCGGGTACGGCCATCCGGGGCATACCAATAACCCAGATCAGGCAGCAGGCGGCGTTTGTCTCCGGCAATGGTCCAGTGGCTGATTTCATGCAAAGCGCTATTAAAGAAACCATGCGCAAACTGGATGCGGGCAGGACGGTCTGCGCTAGCAGGGAAATATTCTGGTTCAAATTCGCCACGCACTAAAGTGACATTTAAATGGGAAAACCAGTGATTAAAGTGTAAGATGAGCCAGTCCACCTGCTGCGCTTCTGACGATAAATTCGCCCATGGCGAGAGTTGCACTTGTTGTGTTGAACTGTCAGAATCAAGGCTTGGAATTGTGCTAACGAGTGATGAAACATTCACTTCTGTTTGCGGCTGCAACAGATGCATGACTTGAGTTACCCAAATGGTCTGTCGAAATAAGTACAAAATTGTATCTTAATCTTTGACAGAGTACTGATGAATTTGTAGAATTGCCGCCTTAATTATGTCAGCAAATACCTTTCCGGCACAGATTGAGCCGTTTAAATGGGCTGAACAGGGCTTTAAATGGTCAGGTCAACTGCCTTTATCCCGCTTTGTTCGTATCGCTCGTGAAGCTGTTGGATCAATTGATGATCAATTGATTAACATAGACTGTAAGCTATCAATGGATGCCTATCATCGTATTGCATGGCTAGATGGTCACGTTGAAACAAAAGTTCCTATGGAATGCCAGCGTTGTCTGGAAACCGTAGAAATTGAACTGGTTTCTTCGTTCCATTTGGCACTTGTGGATGATGAGTCACTGATAGAGCGCTTGGATGAGGATGCTGATTTCATCGTCCTAGGTGAAAGTGAAGCAACGACCAAAGGTGATTATGATGCACCTGCGACCGCTGATTTGCTCGCGCTAATAGAAGATGAACTGTTATTGTTGATGCCGTTGTCGCCTAAACATGAGTTTTGTGAACATAAGCATCAACCTGCCGTAGAAGAAGTGGCTGAAGAAAAACGGGACAACCCGTTTGAAGTTTTGGCTGCTTTGAAGGGTAAACTTAACTAATTTTTGTGTTATACTCTTGTGTATAAGACAATCGAATTTGTTCTGATCCATTTTTTCGATCTTTGTAAGGAGCCATCATGGCCGTTCAGCAAAACCGTAAAAGTCGCTCTCGCCGTGACATGCGCCGTTCACATGACGCTTTAACCGAGAATGCATTAACTGTAGACCAAGCTACTGGCGAGACTCACCGTCGTCACCACGTATCTAAAGATGGTATCTACCGTGGTCGTCAATTATTCGCTAAAGCATCTGCTGAATAATTGGTGATGTATTAAGCGTCAAGCTTAGTAGAAAAAATGGGAGCATTTAGCTCCCTTTTTTTTGTCTTTGATTTTTAGGTGTATCGGTTTTTTGTTGTATTTGGCAATTACCGCCGACAAAATTACATGCTAAATTGCGCTCCACAATGATTTAGGTGGTCTTATTGGTCAGTCTTCTTGTTAGGATTGAAGAAGCACACCTCTTGAATGAAAGGATTTTATTATGTCTGCTACACCACTCGAACAAGCAGCGCCAGCAACAAAAACTGCATTTGTGTTTCCGGGTCAGGGTTCCCAAAAAGCCGGTATGCTGGCTGAACTTGCAGAACAGTTTGCGAGCATTCGCGAGACATTTGCAGAAGCATCTGAAGCCGTCGGTTTTGATCTGTGGCAGATTGCGCAAACTGGTGAAGGTCTGGATCAAACCGAATTTACCCAGCCGGTATTGCTGACTGCAAGTATTGCATTATGGCGCGTGTGGTTAGAATCTGGCGGTGTAGCACCGAAATATCTGGCAGGCCATTCACTGGGTGAATACAGCGCATTGGTCGCATCGGGTGCTTTAAGCTTGGCTGATGCTGCGAAGCTGGTGAACCTGCGTGGCAAACTCATGCAGACTGCAGTACCTCAGGGTGTAGGCGCGATGGCTGCGATTTTGGGTCTGGACGATGCCAAAGTGATTGAGCTGTGTGCACAAGCAACTGCAGCAGGCGAAGGTTCTGTCGAAGCGGCGAACTACAATGCGCAAGGGCAGGTTGTCGTTGCCGGCAATAAAGATCGCGTTGAAGCGGTGATGGCATTGGCCAAAGAAAATGGCGGTAAAGCCATTGCACTGCCAGTATCGGTTCCATCGCATTGTTCATTGATGAAACCTGCCGCTGAACAGTTTGCGCCAGCATTGGAACAAACCGCCATTGAGCTGCCACGCATTCCTGTATTACAAAATGTGGGCGCGCAAGCGGCAACTAATGTGGATGAATTGCGTCAGGCGTTGACCGCGCAACTGTATGAATCGGTACAATGGACCAAAACCTTACAATTCCTTCAAGATGAAGGGATTGAGTACATCGTAGAATGTGGTCCGGGTAATGTATTGACCAACTTGGCGAAACGCTTGCCGAATATTCAAAAAGCACTTCCACTGGACAGTCAATCCCGTCTGGAAGATGCATTAAATACCGTATTGGCGGCAGAAGGGAAAAGTGCATGACACAGGAACGTAAAGTTGCTCTGGTAACAGGTGCAAGTCGTGGTATTGGTGCTGCGATCGCACAGCAGTTGATTCAAGACGGTTATTTTGTCGTAGGTACTGCAACGTCTGAAGCAGGTGCGGAAAAATTATCGGCAGAATTTGCTGAAAATGGCGCTGGAAAAGTACTAGATGTACGTGATGGTGCTGCGATTGATGCGCTGGTAACGGACATCGAACAGAACTATGGTCCAGTCCTTGCGTTGGTCAATAATGCAGGTATTACCAAAGACAATTTGCTGCTGCGTATGTCTGAAGATGACTGGGATGATATTTTAAATATTCACCTGAAAGCAGTTTACCGTTTGTCTAAGCGTGTACTCAAAGGCATGACCAAGGCGCGTTTCGGCCGCATTATCAATATCAGTTCTGTGGTGGCACACTTTGCCAACCCGGGTCAGGCCAATTATTCTGCTGCCAAAGCAGGTATTGAGGCATTTAGCCGTAGCCTTGCCAAAGAAATGGGTAGCCGTCAAATTACCGTAAACTCGGTAGCACCAGGTTTTATTGCGACTGAAATGACTGAACAGCTAAGCGAAGAAATTCGTAAAAAAATGACTGAGCAGGTGGCTTTAAACCGTTTAGGTGATCCGCAGGATATCGCAAATGCCGTAAGTTTCTTGGCTTCGGATAGAGCCAGTTACATTACTGGTACAGTTATGCATGTAAATGGGGGCTTATACATGAGCTAAGCTCAAGTATAAACTTTCCAAATTTTTTAGATTCAATTAAACTAACGGCATTAAAAACGCCACAAGCAATGAGGAGAATTCCTGTGAGCGATATCGAACAACGTGTTAAGCAAGCAGTTGCAGAACAACTTGGTATCAAAATCGAAGAGATTAAAAACGAAGCGTCTTTCATGGATGACTTAGGTGCAGATTCTCTAGATCTAGTTGAACTTGTTATGTCTTTCGAAAATGATTTCGACATCACGATTCCTGATGAAGATTCTAACGAAATCACAACTGTTCAATCTGCAATTGACTATGTTTCTAAGAAACTGGGTTAATCGCCGATTTCAGTTTTGCTGAGCATAAAAACCACCATCTCGGTGGTTTTTTTGTGTCTACTTTTCACCCAAAAGGAATTTTACAATCGATTACCTTTCTGTCACCAATGACTAACTATACCTTGGCTAATTTCATTATAAAAATAAGAGTGACGTGACATTAACAACAAGAATGGAGTCCGCTATGGGTCTTTTTGATTTTGTAAAAGGTATCGGTAAGAAGAATACAGCTGCTGCGGAACCACAGGCTGCACCTACAACGACAACGCCGGCTGCAGCACAACCTGCAGAGCCCTCTGCTCAGGAAGTGGCGAATAAATTACTCGGCCATGTGAAAAGTCTGGGCCTTCCGATCAGTGGCCTATCCATCAGTTATAATTCCGCTTCGGATCTGGCGACGGTCAGAGGTCAGGTACAAAGCCAGGCTGATCGTGAAAAGATTGTTCTGGCTGTGGGTAATATTGATCATGTGGCCAAAGTGGATGATCAGTTGACGGTGAGCAGTCCTGAGCCGGAAAGTAAGTTCTACACGGTAAAATCAGGTGACAGTTTGTCTAAAATCTCAAAAGAATTTTATGGCGATGCTAATCAGTATAATAAGATTTTTGAAGCCAACCGTCCCTTGCTCAAAGATGCAGATGATATTTTCCCGGGACAGGTGCTCCGCATTCCTGCTTAAAGCGCAACCAATTTACTAGCTGTTGCATGACAAGGCCCCATTTGGGGCCTTGTTGTTTTTGATAGGAGTCTTAAAAAAGTCAAAATCCTTAAACACCGAGATCCAGATATAAACCTTCTTTGACTTCTTCCATCACCACATAACTGTGGGATGAAGCAGAAGCGGGCAGTTTTTTCAGTAAATCTCCCAACAAACGGCGATAAGCACTCATTTCCTTTAAGCGCGCTTTGACCAGATAATCAAAATCACCGGAAATTAAATGACATTCCAGAACTTCCGGAATTTCAGTCAGATTACGTGCCACCTGATCAAAGACATCTCCTGATTTGGCGGAGAGCTTGATTTCCAGAAAAACCAGCAGGTTGCGCTCCAGCATTTCCGGATTTAAACGGGCGTAATAGCCCATGATGATGCCTTCGCGCTCCAGCCGTTTTACCCGTTCTGAACAGGGCGTGGTCGATAGATTGACGCGTGCTGCAAGTTCGCTAATGGCAATCCGGCCATCGCGTTGCAGGATATCCAGAATCATGCGGTCAATGCGGTCTAATTTGCGCATCAATATTTCCCTCTTTTTTTTAATTCTGCCCGAAAAAATATTTATTCCACTGAATATACAGTCTGAATATAGTGAATTTAACTATTAAAGCAAAAATATACTAGTGAAATAAACTGAAAAGATGTTTGAGGGTTAAGGTAATGCGCGTATTAGTTTTGGGTAGTGGTGTGATTGGTGTGGCAAGCGCTTACTATCTGGCGCAGCAGGGAGCAACTGTGACTGTGCTGGATCGTCAGGCAGGTCCGGCGCAAGAAACCAGCTTCGGTAATGCCGGGCAGATTTCTCCAGGATACTCGACCCCTTGGGCTGCACCAGGTATTCCGTTTAAGGCAGTCAAATGGATGTTTCAGCATCATGCACCGTTGGCGATTAATGTCGATGGCAGCTTGTGGCAATTGCAGTGGATGGCACAAATGCTGAAAAACTGTAATGCGCAGCATTATGCAGTCAATAAAGAACGGATGGTGCGTGTGGCTGAATATAGCCGTGACTGTTTGCGTAATTTGCGCCGTGATATTGGCATCTCTTATGAAAACCGTTCAAAAGGCACTTTGCAGATTTTCCGTAAAGATGCGCAGCTGGATGCGGTGCAGCGCGATATTGAAGTTCTGAAAGAAACCGGAGTTGAATTTGAACTGCTGGACCGCGATGGATTGGCGCGTGTAGAACCGGCATTGGCACAGGCAAAAGACAAACTGGTAGGCGGTCTGCATTTACCCAATGATGAAACAGGTGACTGCTATCTGTTTACCAATGCCCTGGCAGAACATGCCAAAGGGATGGGTGTAGAGTTTAAGTTCAATCAAAACGTTGAAAAGCTGATTGTAGAAGGTGACCAGATCAAAGGTGTTCTGGTGAATGGTCAGGTACTCACGGCAGATAAATATGTGCTGGCCTTTGGTAGTTATTCACGTGATTTCCTCAAACCGCTTGAACTGAATTTACCGGTCTATCCGGTGAAAGGTTATTCACTGACCATTCCGATTTTAGATCCGGCCTATGCACCACAATCTACAGTACTGGATGAAACCTATAAAATTGCGATTACCCGTTTCGACCAGCGCATCCGCGTAGGGGGAATGGCTGAACTGAGCGGTTTTAATTTGGGTCTGAATGAAGATCGTCGCGGCACGCTGGAAATGGTGACCCGTGATTTATTCCCTGGAGGAGACATGAATCAGGCCAGTTTCTGGACAGGACTGCGTCCAATGACCCCGGACAGTACGCCAATTATTGGGAAAACCCGTTTTAAAAACCTGTTCCTGAATACTGGACATGGCACGCTGGGTTGGACCATGGCCTGCGGTTCAGGAAAATTAATCAGCGATCTGGTTTTGGCACGTGATCCTGAAATTAGTACCGAAGGATTGTCATTGGCGCGCTATCACCAGGCGGCTTAAGACTATCTGAGGCGGAATATTCAAGGAGGAATGTATGCCACGTCCCATTACTGCAATTATCCATCAACAGGCGCTTGCGCATAATTTAAGTGTGGCGCGCCAATGTATGCCCAATAGTCAGGTATTTGCCGTGGTCAAGGCCAATGCCTATGGGCACGGGATTGAACGTGTCTATGCTGGACTTGAAGGTGCAGACGGTTTTGCCTTTCTGGATATTGAAGAGGGCGCGCGGCTACGTGCGCTGGGATGCAAGAAGCCGCTAATGTTGCTCGAAGGTATTTTCGCTTTTGAGGATTTATTTGCATGTGTGAAGCATGAAATGAGCTTTGCCATTCATTCCCGACATCAAGTGCAATGGCTGAAACAGTTTGCCGAAATAGCGCCGGATGCACAGTTTGATGTGTATTTGAAAATGAACAGCGGCATGAACCGTCTGGGTTTCGAGCCGCAGCAATATGCAGAGATCTGGCAGGAGCTGCAACAGCTGAACACTGTCCGTTCCATTACCCATATGACCCATTTCTCCGATGCGGATGGCCAGCGTTTTGGCGTGGACGGGATTCAGTATCAAAACCTGATTTTTAGCCAGTCCATTCAGGGGCTTGAAGGTAAAATCTCGCTCAGTAATAGCGCAGCCATTCTGCGGCATCATCAAACCCTTCATTCAGACATTGTACGTAGCGGCATCATGCTGTATGGCAGTTCACCAGATTATCCAACACACACGATTCAAGACTGGAATCTGCAACCGAGCATGAGCTTGCGCAGTGAAATTATTGCCATTCAAACGATCCAGACAGGTCAGAGTGTTGGCTATGGTTCCAAATTTATTGCCATGCAGGAAATGCGGGTCGGGATTGTGGCCTGTGGTTATGCCGATGGTTATCAACGACTATCGGAGACCGGTACACCCGTGCTGGTAGATTCAATCAAAACGCACACATTGGGTCGAATCAGTATGGATATGCTGGCGGTAGATCTGACTGCACTGCCGCACGCAGATATAGGTAGTGAAGTGGTACTTTGGGGCCAATCTTCCCAAGGTGTGGTTTTGCCGATTGATGAAGTGGCGGCCAGTTCAGGCACCATCGGCTATGAGCTGATGTGTGCGGTGACCGCTCGGGTTCATTTCCAGATTGACGCTTAAATTTTTAATTTAAATTTTATTTAAATATCCCAAGGAATATCAGCATGACACAGGCAAATACAGCCATTCAGCGACTCAACAGCAATCAAATCATGAGTGCGGTGACGATTCATCAGCAAACCGTGTATCTATCGGGTCAGGTGCCGAATAGCACGGATCTGGATGTACGCGGACAAACACTGGAAGTCTTTGCAAAAATTGAGGAATTGCTCGCATTGGCAAATACCGATAAAAGCCAGCTGCTTTCTGCACAATTATTTGTCAAGCATCTAGATGATTTTGCTACCGTAAACCAGCTTTGGGTGGAATGGTTACGAGGTCATGGTACGCCGGCACGTGCTACGATTCAGGCAGATTTGGTCAATCCGGACTGGCTGATTGAAATTGCAGTCATTGCAGCTCAAGCTTAATTGAATTTTTGATATTGAAATCTCCCATGCAATGATTTAAGTCGTTTTAGTGCAGTAAATCTCACTGAACAGCGCAGTAAAAAGTATGAAAATGTCATAATAAGCGTTCGAGGACTGAACGTTGTAAATTCAGCTTGATGCTGTTGTAAAGATTAAAAAGGATGTAAAAATGAAAACCACCCCGGGCACAGAAGACGTAAAATCGTCGCCGCATGAGTTGCAACGAAAACTCTCTAACCGACATTTGCAGTTAATCGCCATTGGTGGCTGTATCGGTACTGGCCTGTTTATGGGATCGGGAAAAACCATCTCCCTGGCAGGTCCTTCAATTTTGATCATTTATATGATCATTGGTGGCATGTTCTTCTTCCTGATGCGTGCGTTGGGTGAAATGCTGCTGTCCAATCTGCATTACAAATCCTTTATTGATATGGCCCATGACCTGATCGGGCCGGGTGCTGGCTATTATATTGGTTGGTCATACTGGCTGGGTTGGGTGCTGGTAGGGATTGCCGATCTCGCGGCGATTATTAACTACTTGATTTTCTGGCTGCCCGAAGGCATGGCTTTTACCCCGATTGGGCAGGCGATGATTAGTGTGGGTTGTGTGCTGTTTATTCTCGCGATTAACCTGGTGACGGTCAAACTGTTTGGTGAGATTGAATTCTGGTTTGCACTAATCAAGATTTTAGCCATCCTTGGTTTGATCTTTGTCGGTGGCTATATGGTGTTTAGCGGTTTTCAGGCACCGAGTGGCGCTGTCGCCAGCTTTAGTAATGTCTGGGCACATGGTGGCTTATTTCCCAAAGGCTTTACCGGTTTTCTAGCAGGTTTCCAGATTGCCATGTTTGCCTTTGTCGGGGTGGAACTGCTCGGCACAATGGCGGCAGAAACCAAAGATCCGGAAAAGAACTTACCCAAAGCGGTCAACGCTATTCCTACGCGGATCATTCTGTTCTATGTATTGTCATTGCTGATGATCATGTCGGTCACACCGTGGCATCTGATTCCTGCGGATCAAAGTCCTTTTGTGAGTTTGTTCCTGTATGCCGGTATTCCAACTTCAGCCATTATCATGAACCTGGTGGTGTTGTCGTCAGTGATGTCCTCTATGAACAGTGGCGTATTCTCGACCAGCCGTATGTTGTTTGGTCTGGCACGTGACGGACAAGCACCTCAAGCTTTGGCGCGGTTATCTAGCAGAGCTGTACCAGCCACAGGGTTATTTTTCTCCTGTGCTTTTATTATGTTGGGGGCAGCATTTCAGTATTTTGTGCCAAACACCATGGAAGCCTTTACTCTGGCAAGTTCGCTGTGTGTGATCCTGTTTATTAGTATCTGGAGCATCATTATGGTGTGCTACATCCGTTACCGTAAGCAGCAACCGCAAAAGCATGCCGCCTCGACCTTTAAAATGCCGGGTGGAGTGTGGATGTCTTATGTGGTATTGGCATTCCTGTTATTCGCCTTGATTATTTTAAGTCTGGAACCCGATACCTTAAAGGCTCTGATGATCAGTCCTTTATGGTTAATTATTCTGGCAGTGACCTATCGTTTGCTGTATAAGCCACGTATGCGTCAGCGTGACAATCCTTAAATATTCAGACATAAAAAATCCCCGACTGATCGGGGATTTTTTTGATTACGTTGGTGAATTAGAAAGTAGGTTTAACCACGACTAAAATCACCACGGCAAATAAGATCAGGGTTGGCATCTCATTAAAATAACGCCAAAACTTGTGTGACTTGTAGTGTGCATTACCAATCAGCTTCTTGCGGTAATAACCACACACCAGATGGTAAATCACCAATAAGCCGACCAGGCCGACTTTAAGGTAAAACCATAAGGCTTCATGGTAATGACGCGTTGCATCACCCCAATCCACCAGAAAGTGTGCCGTAATCAAGGTGGCCAACATGGCTGGCCACATGATGCCACGGTACAACTTGCGTTCCATGACTTCAAAGCGTTGATGACTGACGGCATCTTCGCTCATGGCATGATAAACATATAACCGTGGCAAGTAGAACAAAGCCGCGAACCAGCAAACCACCGCAATAATATGTAATGCTTTTACCCACAAGAAAGCATCAGAAGGAGCATCCATCAAGTCACCCTAAACTGGGCAGCTTAGCCTTCCCATTTTTTGAAAATGAGACAAGCATTTACGCCGCCGAAACCGAAACTGTTACTCATCACAGTATTCAATTTTGCGTCACGTTTTTCAAGCACGATATCAAACGGTTTTGCGCCTTCATCCAGCTCGGTCACGTTGATGTTTGGCGCAATAAAGTCATTTTGCATCATCAGAACTGAATAAATCGCTTCCTGAACACCAGCAGCACCCAGACTGTGACCTGTCATTGACTTGGTTGAGCTTAGTGGCGGAACCTGACCTTCACCGAAAGCACGTTCCATTGCTTTAAGTTCTGTGATGTCACCCGCTGGAGTAGAAGTACCATGTGTATTTACATAGTCAATTTTATCGACACCGTGTTGTTTTGCTTCTTCTAAAGCCATCAGTACACAACGCGTTGCACCTTCACCAGATGGTGCAACCATGTCGGCACCATCCGAGTTAGCTGCATAGCCTACGACTTCGGCAAGAATGTTGGCACCACGCGCTTGCGCATGTTCCAAAGACTCAAGGATTACAAAACCACCACCACCGGCAATCACGAAACCGTCACGGTCTGCAGAATAAGGGCGTGATGCTGTTTCAGGGCTGTCGTTGTATTTAGAGCAAAGTGCGCCCATCGCATCAAACAACAAGCTTTGTGACCAGTGATCTTCTTCACCGCCACCTGCCAGCATTAAATCTTGTTTGCCGAGTTGAATCAGGTTGTAGGCATAACCAATCGCATCCGCAGAAGTTGCACATGCACTAGTAATGGTATGTGCTACACCTTGTAATTTGAATGCAACGCCAACGTTAGCCGTAATGGTGTTGGTCATATTACGTGGTACAAAGAAAGGACCGACTTTACGCGCACCTTTGGTTTGCAATAATTCGTTCATTTCAATAACGGAAGCAGTTGAACCGCCACCTGAACCACCCGCGATACCATAACGTGGGTTGCCAGCTAAGTCTTCAACCTTTAAACCTGCATGTTCAACCGCAGCAAGAGCTGAGTTATATGCATACATCGCACATACACCCATAAAGCGTTTCAGTTTGCGGTCGATCCCATCGAAATCCTGCTCGGCTGCAGCACTGACATGACTTTTGAAATTGAGTTCAGCATAAGTCGGATTAAAACGTGTTCCTGAAATCCCGTTTTGTAAAGAATGGTTTACATCCTCTAATGTATTACCAATACATGAGTTAATACCCATGCCAGTGATGACAACACGTTTCATCTACAGATCCTTATAGTTTGCTCTATGCTCAGCGGCAGATATCTGGGTTTTAAAATCGCCCAATCCAGCGCTTAGCCTTATTTCATGATGGGGAACATGATAGCAGAAAGACTTTTGAAATCTTATGGCAAATGTTATGCCGTGTGACAGTCGGTTGAGTTTGTGAGTCGGCATGTAGGGGTTTTACTAAATGAAACAGAATAAAGTTGAGATAAACGCTGACTACACCTAGTATTTATACCAAATACAAGCACATGAATGCTGAGGTAAAAAATGGTAAATGCTAATAATAAACATTCTAATGGTCTGATTTCGAATGCCTTTGGAGTGGCGAAAAAGTTCAGTTCAACCGGATTGGATTTATTGAATCATGTTGCGCCGGATTCGGTGACTAAAGCGCTGAAGCCTTCTAACTCCGATCAGGTGATTGACGGTTCGGCGAAGACGAAAAGCGCTTTTTCAGCTAAAAAATATGATAATCCTCAGCAAATGCTTCGCGAGCATCTTCCAAATGTCTCTCGTCAACTTCTCGGGCGCCGCTTTAATACCGTGAATAATGTCGCGCATTTTGTTTCTCCAGACTTAACCGAAAAAGTGTCTAACTACTTTTATGAGCGTCTGAATCAATTTAGTAATCAAACCAGTTCGGTTGATGCCATTCTGAATGAAGCTGGAGCGAAAGATTTAGAAGAATTGACTCAGGACGTCGACCGATCCAAGCGAATTTCACAGGCTTTAGGTGAACAAAACAAATGGATTGCGACGGTTCAGGGTGCAGTGAGTGGTGCTTCAGGGATGCTTGGCACCGCGATTGATATTCCCGCTTCTTTACTGATGGCGTTGCGTACCATTTATCAAGTCGGTCGCTCTTATGGTTTTGACCTGAGCAAAGAAGATGATCAGGAAATCGTCCAGCATATCTTTAGACAGATCGACCTGAGCCTGATTGCAGAAAAGCAAACCCTGTTATTGGGTTTAAAAGCGTTAAGTAATACCCTTAAAACTCATGATATCTCCCAGCTACAAGCCATGCTAGGTTCTGATAATGATGTCAGCGCTATCAAACAATGGCTAAGTCGTCATGAGGGAGAGGCTAAATGGGAATGGATGAATCATCTGCCAAAAATTTCGATTCTGGAGCGATTAACCAAACTAACGCCTCTGGCAAGTGCAGGTATTGGTGCAGTATATAGCCACCGTTTTGTCGAGGATGTAAATCAGAAAGCTCAAGAAGCATTCTCACATGCACGCCAATACCTAGTTCAGCATCAGGATTCGCAATTGTCTCCTTATGCTGCCTATGAAAAAGCAGTCAGTTTGTTACAACAGGCAACTCCGAAACTCCTAAATGGTGCCTCTCACGACGTTGAGCCTGCGAAAGATAAGCCGATCATGGATAAAGATATTGCGATTGAGGGCAATAACACGATTACCCAAGTCAAGCTGGTCAAAAAAGAGCAGAATGATCTAAGCTCTGAAGAAGCAGAAGTGAAGAAAGATGAAAAGGTGAGTGAAGGGCTGGAAGCGCTTAACGATGAGTTGGTTGAACCTGCGGTAGATAAGCAGTCGCAACAACCCGCTTTAACCAAAACTTCATTTGATCCGGAAATCGAAGCTGAACTGCATCCAGAAGCTGCTGACGAGGCAGAAGCTGCTACAGAGACTTCACAGCAGGGCGTAGACGATCAAGAAAATTCGAAAACTGAATCTGAAGCTCAAGATGTGACTAAAAAAGTCAGTAAAAATTCAAAAAAATAAGCGAATTTTGAAGGTAAATAAAAGCAGGCAAATGTCGTGAGAAACGGTATTTGCTTGGCTTGAGTAGGTTGACCAATTTTGCATCTTGAATTACAATTGCATGCCCTCAAAAAGTAGTAGTTTTTTGGGGCTTTTTATTAACGGGAGAATTGCCAAATGGCAACAACAAATCAGTTGATCCGCAAGGGTCGTACGACTTTAGTTGAAAAATCTAAAGTTCCTGCGTTGAAGGCTTGTCCACAGCGCCGTGGTGTTTGTACACGTGTTTACACAACTACACCTAAAAAACCTAACTCAGCAATGCGTAAAGTTTGCCGTGTTCGCTTAACTTCAGGTTTCGAAGTTTCTAGCTACATCGGTGGTGAAGGCCATAACCTACAAGAGCACAGTGTTGTTCTTATCCGCGGTGGTCGTGTTAAAGACTTACCAGGTGTACGTTACCATACCGTTCGTGGTTCTTTAGACTGTGCTGGTGTTAAAGATCGTAACCAGTCTCGTTCTAAATACGGTACTAAACGTCCTAAGAAATAATTCGTTAAGAATTAAATTTTAAGAACGTAGAACCGCAATCCTTTATCGTCTCGCTTGTCTGATTTCTGCATTAATTTTGTGAAAATTCCAAGCGACGTATAGTAAGGCCAGCGAGTAGTACATGACACTTTGTACTCATGCTGGATAAACCTGAAGTGTCATCTTTATAGGTAGTTTAAAATGCCAAGACGTCGCGTAGTCGCTGCTCGTGAAATCCTTCCGGATCCTAAGTTCAGCAGCCAAACAATCGCTAAATTCATGAACCACGTAATGCAAGATGGTAAAAAATCTATTGCTGAAAGTATCGTTTACGGTGCTTTAGACCGCGTTCAAGAAAAATCTAAAGTAGACCCAGTTGAATTTTTCGAGACTACTCTTGAAAAAGTTCGTCCTATGGTCGAAGTAAAAGCACGCCGTGTTGGTGGTGCTACATACCAAGTTCCTATGGAAGTACGCCCATCCCGTCGTACTGCTCTAGCGATGCGTTGGTTAGTAGATGCTGCTGCTAAGCGTTCTGAAAAAACTATGGCTTTACGTCTTGCTGGCGAGTTGCTTGATGCATCTGAAGGCAAAGGCGCTGCGGTTAAGAAACGTGAAGATGTGCACCGTATGGCTGAAGCCAACAAAGCATTCTCTCACTACCGTTTCTAAGCAGATAAAACAGGCCCTATTCAGGAGGGTGACAAGACCGTCATGGTTTTGTCACCAAAGCGCTTTAAGTTGCTATGCAGCTTAAAGCGTCCTGTTTTAAACAACAAAATTTAGGAATGCTAGAAATCATGGCACGTCAAACCCCAATTTCTCGTTACCGTAACATTGGTATTTCTGCGCACATCGACGCAGGTAAGACAACCACTTCTGAACGTATTTTGTTCTACACAGGTGAGAGCCATAAGCTTGGTGAAACTCACGAAGGTTCGGCAACTACGGACTGGATGGAACAAGAGCAAGAACGCGGTATTACCATTACCTCAGCAGCTGTAACATGCTTCTGGAAAGGGATGGGCAACCAGTTCGAACAACACCGTATTAACGTAATTGACACCCCGGGACACGTTGACTTCACGATCGAAGTTGAGCGTTCTATGCGTGTTCTTGACGGTGCGTGCATGGTTTACTGTGCTGTAGGTGGTGTTCAGCCGCAGTCAGAAACTGTATGGCGTCAAGCAAATAAATATAAAGTTCCACGTATTGCGTTCGTTAACAAAATGGACCGTACTGGCGCGAACTTCTTCCGTGCAGTTGAACAAGTTAAAACACGTCTTGGCGGTAATCCAGTGCCAATCGTTGTTCCAATTGGTGCAGAAGAAAACTTCCAGGGTGTTGTTGACCTAATCGAAATGAAAGCGATTATCTGGGATGAAGCATCTCAAGGTATGAAGTTCGAATATGGCGAAATCCCTGCTGAATTACTTGAGCTAGCTCAAGAATGGCGTACTAACATGGTTGAAGCTGCTGCAGAAGCATCAGAAGAACTCATGGACAAGTACCTAGAAGGCGAAGAGCTGACTAAAGAAGAAATCGTTGGCGGTATCCGTAAGCGTACATTAGCGAACGAAATCCAACCAATGCTTTGTGGTTCAGCATTCAAGAACAAAGGTGTTCAACGTATGTTGGACGCAGTAATTGAATTCTTGCCAGCACCGACTGACGTTGAAGCGATCAAGGGTATCCTTGATGACAAAGCTGAGTCTGAAGGTTCTCGTGAAGCGTCTGACGAAGCACCGTTTGCTGCGTTAGCATTCAAAATCATGAACGACAAATTCGTTGGTAACTTAACGTTCGTACGTGTTTATTCTGGTGTTCTTAAAGCGGGTAGCCCGTGTTATAACCCAGTAAAAATGAAGCGTGAGCGTGTTGGCCGTATCGTACAGATGCACGCAAACGATCGTCATGACATCGAAGAAATTCGTGCAGGCGACATCGCGGCATGTGTAGGTCTTAAAGACACGACTACTGGTGATACATTATGTGATGAAAACCACGTAATTACACTAGAGCGTATGGAATTCCCAGAGCCAGTAATTGCACTTGCAGTTGAGCCTAAAACTAAAGCTGACCAAGAAAAAATGTCAGTTGCTTTAGGTCGCTTGGCGAAAGAAGATCCATCATTCCGCGTTCGTACAGACGAAGAATCTGGTCAAACGATTATTGCTGGTATGGGTGAGCTTCACCTTGATATCATTGTTGACCGTATGAAGCGTGAATTCGGTGTTGAAGCGAACATTGGTAAGCCAATGGTTTCTTACCGTGAAACGATCAAAAAGTCTGTTGAGCAAGAAGGTAAATTCGTACGTCAAACAGGTGGTAAAGGTAAATTCGGTCACGTATATGTACGTTTAGAACCGATGGATCCTGAGTCTGAAAAAGATTACGAATTCGTTGAAGAAGTTGTAGGTGGTGTTGTACCTAAAGAATTCTTCGGCGCGGTTGACAAAGGTATTCAAGAACGTATGAAGAATGGCGTTTTGGCTGGCTACCCAGTAGTTGGCATTAAAGCGACATTGTTCGACGGTTCTTACCATGACGTCGACTCTGACGAATTGTCGTTCAAAATGGCGGGTTCTTATGCCTTCCGTGATGGTTTCATGAAAGCGGATCCTATCCTTCTTGAACCGATCATGAAAGTTGAAGTAGAAACTCCAGAAGACTACATGGGCGATATCATGGGTGACTTAAACCGTCGTCGTGGTATGGTTCAGGGTATGGACGATCTTCCTGGTGGTACTAAAGCCATTCGTGCTGAAGTTCCATTGGCTGAGATGTTTGGTTACGCAACTCATATGCGTTCTATGTCTCAAGGTCGTGCGACTTACTCTATGGAATTTGCTAAATATGCTGAAACTCCACGTAACGTGGCTGAAGGCATCATTTCTAAGTTCCAATCTGGCGGTAAAAAAGGTGACGACGAGTAATCTTTCGATTACTATAAGCCCAAACTAATTCATAGTTAAACCCAAGTGCTCATGCAGTGATCCTGCATGAGTAGTTTAAAAAGGAAGATCTCATGGCTAAGGCTAAGTTTGAACGTAATAAGCCACACGTTAACGTGGGCACAATTGGTCACGTTGACCATGGTAAAACAACTTTAACAGCT